>JACPZJ010000130.1 GCA_016195585.1 Nitrospirota bacterium
AGACAAAGAAGTGTTTGAAATAATGGAGGCAGTGAAGTAGCAGAGCTTTTAAAACATTTATGTTTTCTGAACTTATTCCACATTTTTGAAGCATTATATATTATATATTCAAGTCCCACAACTTCTTGATTATTCAACATAGGTTGGGTTAGAAAGCCCTGGCTATTGTATAATTATTGAGTTTGTCAACAGGTTCTGAAGGCTCAATCACAGTCAACTCCGTTGTCAAGCTTAATAACACCATAGTGCTTCACTATGTATCGCAACATCAACTCCTGAGCCGAAAAATAACGCTTCATCAGTTGATGGTTAAAAAGATCCTTACCTTTTGGTAATTCTTTTGCATTTACATACAGTTCTATACGTGCTCTATCTAATTGGTCAATCATTTTAACCAATTCTGTGCCAGCCCATGTCCGAAAGGATTCTTGTTTTA
The DNA here is from genome assembly GCA_016195585.1 of Nitrospirota bacterium. Taxonomy (GTDB): domain Bacteria; phylum Nitrospirota; class CAKKRA01; order 9FT-COMBO-42-15; family 9FT-COMBO-42-15; genus JACPZJ01. The sequence goes on from JACPZJ010000130.1 coordinate 437, forward strand.
GAAACACATTAATTTCGCCTGAGCTAACTGGCCCTTGTGCAATATCTTCAAACTCAACACCCTCAAACACCCCTCGTTTACCTCCATACATAAACCCAATAACCTTACCAAGCCATAAAATCTCTTGAACTGTGTATTTTCCTTCCTTCACTGTATATAAATACCCCCAGCCACAATCACTCTCAGTCATTTCAATGACAGTATAACCTTCAGGAACTTTGGCCAGAAACTCATTTGGAATAGTCTTGGCTTTTGTTGGTCGGGAATCCGCGTAGAGAGTAACTGCACAAGTTATAGCTATAACTAAAAAGATGATAAAAATGCTTCTCATACCTTCCTTTTCATATCGCATTTAATATTTATTTTTAATCATATTTTCTAAAGGATATACTACTGCATCTGCTTGACAGAGTCAAGGCTGGTTGTTATAATGCCTCTAATAGAGAAAGCTTAAATCTAAAAGAGGAGATATTAATATGGATATCGTTGAAAAGGCCATTGAAACCACAGCAACAATTGATGCCAACCGGCAGCTTGTTCTTGATGAGCCATTGCCTGTTGCAGGCCCGACAAAAGTCAGGGTTATTATTCTATTGCCTGAAGAAACTGAAATAGGAGAAAAGGAATGGCTTCGTTATGCGAGTGTAAATCCTGCCTTTGATTTTCTAAAGGAGCCAGAAGAAGATATTTATACCCTCTCTGACGGGAAACCTTTCCATGATGAAAGGTAAAATTGTTTAGTGCCATTCCCATTTGATGATTTATCAACATCTAAAGTCCGTCCTGCAGTATGTCTAACAAATGCCATTGGCCCGCACAGGCATGTTATCGTCTCATTTATCAGTAGCCAAATATCTACTGACTTATTAGAAACCGACTTAATATTAGACTCTAAGCATGTTGATTTTGCTAAGAGCGGCTTAAAGGTATCCTCAACATTACGATTACATCGTCTAATGACAGTTTCTACATCACTTTTCCAGAGGGAATTAGGGGAACTGCCTCAGGATATTCAGAAAGAAGTGGATAATAAATTAAAGAAACTATTTAAGTTGAAATAACCGCATCTTGTATATCATGTCCTTATTGCCTCTATATGCCTTTTGATTACAATTGACTTTTAATGGGAGAATTTGTAAACTAACCATCATGCACCACTCAGATTTTGTTCATCTTCACACACATACCGAATACAGCCTGCTTGACGGGGCGAATCAGATAAGCGACCTTATCGGCCTTGCACAGAAGTTCAAGATGCCTGCCCTTGCCATCACTGATCATGGCAATATGTTCGGCGCCATTGAATTCTATGAGAAGGCAGTAAAGGGCGGTATTAAGCCTATTATAGGCTGTGAGGTCTATGTTGCGCCTGCAAGCAGGCTGGAGAGAAATACCCACGGCATAAAAAATGCCTCCTATCACCTTATACTCCTTGCCTCTGATAAAACAGGATACAAAAACCTGATGAAGCTCGTTACCTCTGCGCACCTTGATGGTTTTTACTACAGACCGAGGATTGACAAAGAACTTCTTGCACAGCATAGCAAGGGACTCATCGGCCTGAGTGCATGTCTTAAAGGCGAGATACCTTATAAGATAAACAAAGGGGATATGGAAGGGGCGAAGAAGGCTATAGGGGAATATATTGATATACTCGGCAAGGATAATTTCTATTTTGAGATACAGGATAATAAGCTTGAGGAGCAGATAAAGGTAAATAAAGAGCTAATCAGATTAAGCAGGGAATATTCCATCCCCCTTGTGGCAACAAATGACAGCCATTATCTTAAAAAAGAGGATGCAAAATCCCACGATATCCTCCTTTGCATACAAACAGGGAAAACTGTTAATGACCCTGAGCGATTAAGATTCACCACTGATGAGTTTTATTTTAAGTCCCCTGAGGAGATGCATCATAGTTTTAAAGACCTGCCCGAGGCGCTGATAAATACAAAGGTCATTGCAGAAAGGTGCAACCTTGATTTGAAATTCAATGAGCTGCATCTGCCTAATTACATTGTGCCAGAAGGTTTTACAAGGGAGGAATATCTATCAGAACTCGCAAGACGCGGCCTTGAGGAGAGACTGAAACATTTAGACACTAAGACGCCTGCTGATTTTTACAAAAAGAGGCTGGAGCATGAGCTGCAGATAATAAATTCAATGGGGTATGCAGGCTACTTTCTAATTGTCTGGGATTTTATAAATTATGCAAAGACAAAAGGCATACCAGTAGGCCCCGGCAGGGGCTCTGCAGCAGGGAGTTTAGCAGCATACGCATTAAGGATTACTGATATTGAACCCATCCGCTACGGCCTTCTCTTTGAGAGATTCCTGAATCCTGAGAGGATCAGCATGCCTGATATTGATGTTGACTTTTGCATGGACAGGAGGGACGAGGTAATCGAATATGTAACAAATAAGTATGGCAATGACCATGTGGCACAGATCATTACCTTTGGCACAATGGCTGCAAAGGGCGTGATCCGCGATGTTGGCCGCGTCCTTGATATACCCTATGCAGAGGTAGACAGGGTTGCAAAGCTGATACCCAATGTTTTGGATATTACAATTGACGATGCCATAAAGACAGAACCGCGGCTCAAGGAGTTGATAGAGGGTGACCAGAAGATAAATGAATTAATAAAGATTGCAAAAAACCTTGAGGGTCTTGCAAGGCATGCATCCACACATGCAGCAGGCGTTGTAATATCGCAGGAGCCGCTGACAGAATACTCGCCATTATACAATGGCGGCAATGATGAAGTTGTCACCCAGTATAATATGAAACTTATTGAGAAGGTCGGCCTTATAAAATTTGACTTCCTCGGCCTGAGAACACTCACTGTAATTGATAATGCTGTAAAGCTTATTAAAAACAGGGGTCAGGGGTCAGGCCTGCCCCTGCAAGTAGTAAGCAGGGGGGTCGGGGGTCAAAAGGCAGAAGGCAGAAAGGAAAGTGATAGCTCCTCTCTTGAACCTTGCGCCCTGAGCCCTGAGCCTCATGCCTTTTCTATTGAAACAATCCCCTTAAATGACCAGAAAACCTTTGAATTATTATCCTCTGGCAAGACCTTTGGCGTGTTCCAGCTTGAAAGCTCGGGCATGAGGGAAATACTGACAAGGCTTAAGCCTGAGACTTTTGAGGATATCGTCGCCCTCGTTGCCCTCTACAGGCCTGGACCGCTCGGAAGCGGCATGGTAGATGACTTTATAAAAAGAAAACGCGGGCTTACAGAGATGAGATACGAGCTGCCGCAGCTTGAACCGATATTAAAAGAGACATACGGTGTCATCCTATATCAGGAGCAGGTTATTAAGATAGCAAAGACACTCGCAGGCTTCTCATTATCTGAGGGTGATATACTCAGAAGGGCAATGGGCAAAAAAATCCCTGAAGAGATGGAGAAGATGAAGAAGACCTTTATTGATGGCGCGAAGAAGAACAAGATAAATGAAAAGAAGGCAGAAAAGATATTTGAGCTTATAGAGTACTTTGCAGGCTATGGGTTTAATAAATCCCACAGCGCTGCATATGCACTGATTGCGTATCAGACTGCGTATCTAAAGGCAAATTATCCTGTTGATTACATCGCCGCACTCCTTACAAGCGAACGCGGCAACACAGATAAGATCGTCCGGTACATAAGCGAATGTAAGACAATGGGCATTAAGGTGCTCCCTCCGGATGTTAATGAAAGCAGCAAGGACTTTACTATTGTTGGCGACGCCATTAGATTCGGCCTTGCAGCAGTAAAAAATGTCGGTGAGGCTGCCATTGATGCAATAATATCAGTGAGGGAATCAGAGGGGAGGGTTACATCCATCTACGACTTCTGCAAAAAGGTGGACCTAAGAAAGGTAAATAAAAAGGTTATTGAGAGCCTGATAAAATGCGGCGCCTGCGACTCCTTTGGTGTTAAACGTTCACAGCTCATGGCTGTGTATGAAAAGGCAATAGAAAAATTGAGTCAGATAAAAAAAGACGAGGCAAAAAACCAGATAAGCATGTTCGGCGGATTTGCAGTTAATGAAGAGGCGGCCGCAGGCCTTACTGATCCAGCTAATAATGCACAGGCTGGGGCAGCTATAGCAGAGTGGGACGAAGACCTGAAACTGAGATTTGAAAAAGAGATGCTCGGCTTTTATATAACAGGGCATCCCTTGGCTAAATATGAAATGGAACTGCAAAGGCTGGGCACCGCCAATACAGAATCACTTGCAGAACTTCCTGACGGGAAAGAGGTGTCACTATGCGGCATAATCACAGGCGTAAAAAACACACTCACCAAAAGAGGCGACAAGATGGCATATTTAACAATAGAGGACCTGCACGGCACAGTTGAGGTCATTGTCTTCACGGAGCTGTATAAGTCATCAAACCATCTGTTTGCTGCAGATGCGCCGCTCTTTATAACTGGAAACATGGATAAGGGTGAAAAGGGCATAAAAATAAAGGCAACGAGGATAACAACCATCTCAGGTGTAAAAAACAGACCGCTCTCAAAGATAAACCTCAGAATCAATCACACGGCGCTGACGCAGAATGAGCTTAAACAGTTGAAGGAGATACTTCTAAAACATCAGGGAGACTGCACTGTTTATATAAAACTGACCATACCTAATCACTGCGAATCCATCATAGCCGTTGATAATAACATCAGGGTCAATCCCACAGAATCACTGATAAGCGAGATAGAAGGCTTTCTCGGAAAAAACACAGTCAGCTTTAACTAAAGGAGGACACAGTAAAAATTGAGGGACTTTTTTGACTTTGAAAAACCTGTTGCTGAACTTGAAAAGAAAATAGAAAAGCTTAAAAGCTATCCTGAAGACAAGATAGCGCGCGTATCTGATGAAATAAAAAGATTAGAAGAAAAGGCAGCAGAGCTTCAAAGAGAGATATTTGCAAGGCTCACACCATGGCAAAAGACAATGATAGCGCGGCATATTTCAAGACCGCATACGCTTGATTATGTAAATCTTTTGATGACGGATTTTATTGAACTCCATGGCGACAGAAATTTTGGCGATGATAACTCTATTGTTGGCGGAACAGCAAAATTTGAAAATATACCTGTTGTTGTTATCGGGCATCAGAAGGGGCAGACAGTCAAGGAGAATGTATACAGAAACTTTGGCATGCCCAATCCCGAGGGCTACAGAAAGGCCCTGCGGCTGATGAGGTTTGCTGAGAAATTCTCAAAGCCGATTATAACCTTTATTGACACACCCGGCGCATACCCAGGCATAAATGCAGAAGAGCGGGGGCAGGCAGAGGCAATTGCAAGGAACCTGATGGAGATGGCGCACCTTAAAACGGCTATCATCGTGGTTGTTGCAGGCGAGGGCGGAAGCGGCGGCGCGCTTGCGCTCGGTGTTGGCGACAGGATACTAATGTTTGAGCACTCCATCTATTCAGTTATATCACCTGAGGGCTGCGCAGCCATATTATGGAACGACAGCTCAAGGGCAGCAGAGGCAGCAGAGACACTCAAATTAACCGCTGTTGATTTATATAAATTTAAGGTGATTGATGAGATCATTGAGGAGCCCTTGGGCGGCGCGCACAGGGATCAAAAGGAAATGGCCGGCAGGCTCGGAAGGATACTTATAAGGCATTTAAGCGAGCTGAAAAACATTCCCATTGCAGAGCTGATTCAAAAAAGATATGAACGTTTCAGGAACATTGGTGTATTCAGTGAGCAGGCAGTCTGAGGCAGTTGAAATATTCATAAAGATAAGGCCAAAGGACATTGCCTATTTTAATTTTACAATAGACGCATACGAAGGCATCTCGTCTGTCAGGACAATGGATGGAAAAGAAGGCCTGATAAA
>JACPZJ010000118.1 GCA_016195585.1 Nitrospirota bacterium
TTGTGGATAAAATTTTAGATTTGATACCTGGTAAAAGCGGCATGGGTATAAAGGAGATTACTTATAATGAGCACATGCTTCTTTCTTCCCCTGTGCTTCTTATAGAGGCAATGGCACAGGTTGCGGGTGTTATATTAGCTTACCCATTACTGGGGTTGGGGGATTCTTTGGGAGGTGAGAGTGGATTTAAAAGGGGAGGGGGGGATTATGCTGGCTATCTTATTGAGGTAAAAAATATTGCTTTTTTAGGGGATGTCAACGCTGGGGATAGGCTTATTTTCAACCTTGCCCTCATACAGAAATTTGTGAATCTCTTTAGATTTGATGGAAGGGCAATTGTTGGGGATAAGGTGGTGATAAAGGGTGAACTTTCTATAGCAGTTGTAAAGACAAGAAAATCCCCCCCTCCCCCCTTTACTAAAGGGGGGTGAGGGGGGATTGAAGATAACAAGCAGGGCAAATCCACTTATAAAATCCTTACATCTTTTAAAAGGCCGTGAGAAAAGAAGGGAATCAGACCTGTTCATATGTGAAGGGCTGAAGCTTGTTGTGGAGGCAGTAAAGTGTGGCAGCGAGATAAAGAATATTCTTATATCTCCAAGATTTAATGAATCAAAGATAAAGGGGGTAATTCCTGACAGGATTGATGGTCTTAATATAAATGTTATAAATACTACGGATTCAGTGCTGGACTATCTCTCAGACACAGCAACCCATCAGGGGATTATTGCTGTTGTAAAAAAGAGGTTCTGGAGGGAAGAGGATTTATTTAAAGGGGATTACGGAATAATAATATTCTTATATATGCTTCAGGATCCCGGAAATCTCGGCACAATAATACGGGCGGCAGAGGCAGGCGGTGTCAAAGGGATTGTTCTGGCAAAGGGGACTGTTGACCTTTATAATCCAAAGGTAGTCAGGGCATCAATGGGCTCAATATTCAGGATGCCAATTATAAGGATAGACAGTGCGGATGATTTTATAAAGAAGGCAAAGGGGCTGGGGTACAGGTGCGTCGGCCTCTTTCCATCAGGAAAGAATGAATATTTTAGGGAAGACCTTACAGGGCCGATTGTGCTTGCCTTTGGTCAGGAAGGATCAGGACTGCCAGATGACATTGGCAGATTGATGGATGTAAAAATAAATATCCCTATGACAGGAAGTGTAGAATCCCTAAATGTTGCAGTCTCTGCGGCTATTATGATATATGAAGGATTCAGGCAGAGGATGGCAAAGGGATAGAAAAATGCCGGTGAGCATAGATATTAAAACAAAATCTCAGATTGAGTTTATTGATATAACATCTAACATACAGCAAGCTGTAGACAGATCGGGCATCAAAGAAGGGGTCTGCTATGTGTATGTACCGCATACAACTGCAGCGGTAACAATTAATGAAAATGCAGACCCTGATGTTATCAGGGATATTATAACAAGGCTGAATGAGATTGTGCCCTTAGATGGCAATTACAGGCATACAGAGGGAAATTCTGCTGCACATATAAAGGCGAGTATTGTTGGCTCTTCTGAGACAATTTTTATTGAGGATGGGAGGCTTGTACTCGGTGCATGGCAGTCTATATTCTTCTGTGAATTTGACGGCCAGCGAAGCCGCAGGGCGATGGTGAAGATTGTTTCTGGCTAAAAATTAAATAAAAAAAGTAGACAAAGTGTAAGGAGGTGATTTATGGGAAGCGTAGTAAAAAAGAGAAGGAAGAAGATGAGTAAGCATAAGCACAAGAAGCTGTTGAAAAAGTCAAGATGGGAAAGAAGAAAACGCGGCAAGTAATCTCCTTTTGGATAAGTCCCTGCCTGCCTCTACCTGTCCCTGCCTGTCGCAGACAGGGGTAGACAGGGACAGACAGGGATGTTTGGGGAGGGAAAAGAGCGTTTAACCAGCAAGCGCCTGAGGAGCCTTAGGTTATCTTCGTCTTTTATCCTAATCTTTACGATTGCTTTACCCGCCCTGTTTTCCCACCCACTTGCATAAATCAAGAGATTCTTACTCATGGGTGCCTCCTTTTTTATGTTTTATGCAACTTCCTGAGGTTTAAGCGCCCTTTTAATACTTAATCTTAATTCTGACATCTTGATAGGTTTGGTTAGATAATCATAGATGCCCATATTCATTAATTCAAGGTAAGACTCTACATCCCCAAAGGCTGTAAGGACAATTATTTTGGAATTTGGTCTTTTTGTCTTGATTTTGTAAATGAGTTCAGCCCCTTTTGGCTCGGGCATATTTTTGTCTGTTAATATCAGATCATAGGGGCTCGCCTCAACCTTCTCCATGGCCTCTGAGGGATCCCCTGCCATTTCAATCTCATAACCATCTTCTTTCAGGGCGTCATGAAGGAGGCTAAGAAACTCTCTATCATCATCCACTGCTAATATGTGTATCCTCTCTCTCTTTACGGTCATTATTTAGCCCTTAATAAGTTATAAAAAACAATTATATATCTAATTTATATAAGCAAAATATATACCAATCTAAGGATGCTTAATAACTTATTGATTTTTCAGTGTTTTAGGCTCTTAGATGATTGCCCTTGTGGATTAGCGATAGGGAATCTTGTGACAAAGATGTTAACAACCTGTGGATTATTAAGTTGAATATTTAATATTATCTTTATCTTTCAAGAAGATATGTTTTAATGACAGATTTGTCACTCATTGACAAAATTTATTTTAGAACCTTATTGTAAAGTCTATCATATTCCTCTGCTGATTTTTCCCACGAATGGTCTTCCTTCATTCCTATGATAATAAGTTTATCCCACCTCGCTCTACTTTTGTATAGTTTTATCGCTCTTTTTATGCACTTTATTAGTTCTGTAGGGGTGTATTCTGTGAACTTGAACCCATTCCCTTTTTCTTTTTTTAGATCACAATCTCTTATAACATCATCCAGACCCCCTGTTGCATGTACAATTGGTACTGTTCCATATCTAAGACTTATCATCTGGTTCAGGCCGCAAGGCTCATACTTGGATGGCATCAGGAGCATATCTGCCCCTGCCTCTATCTTATGGGAGAGGGTGTTGTCAAAGGTAATCATTGCGCTAATCTTATCAGGATATTTCTTGGCAAGATTCTTTACCAAGTGGCTATATTTTTCGTCCCCTGTGCCGAGTATTGTAAACTGAATATCTAATTTTATTAAATCGTCAATTGCCTCTTCAAATATATCCCATCCTTTCTGGCTGCTGAGCCTTGATATCATCCCGATTAAAGGTGCTTCAGGCGAGAGGGGAAGATTAAATGCCTTCTGCAAGTCTGCCTTGCAGGCCTTTTTCCCCTTAAGATCCTTTATTGAATAGTTCTTAACTATTAAATTATCCTCAGCAGGGTCCCACTCATCATAATCAATCCCATTGATGATCCCATAGATTTTCTCTGCCCTTTCTTTAAGCAGACCCTCAAAGCCGCACCCATATTCGGGTGTCTGTATCTCCTCCCGATATTTTTTACTCACAGTGGTGACAGCATCTGAGAATACAATCCCTGCCTTTAGAAAACTTATCTTCCCGTAGAATTCAAGGGTTTGAGGTGTAAAGTATTCCATGCCCAGATTCAGGAGGTGTATATCAAGCGCCCAGAACTGACCCTGATAACCGAGATTGTGTATTGTGAGGATTGTTTTTGTTTTATTAAAATATTGGTCATCCTTATAGTGGGTTTTTAAAAAGAGCGGTATAAGGCCTGTCTGCCAGTCATTGCAGTGTATTATATCAGGGCTAATATCAAGGGCCTTTGCAGCCTCAATTGCGCCTCTTGAGAAGAATACAAATCTCTCTGCATTGTCAAAATAATCCCCTTCCGGTGTTGAGTATAAATAGTCCCGGAAATAATACTCATCCTTTTTGATAAAATAGACGCTTATATTATTTCCAAGGCTTGCCTGAAGTATTTCACCGCTGGCCTTCTTATTTGATACAGGCACCTCAATATGCTGCCCTGTGGCAACCAGATCAAAATTCTTTTCATCCACTGCCTTATATTTGGGTGTGATAATATAAATTTTATGGCCAAGGCGCTCCAGCGCCTTTGGAAGGGCAGCGGATACATCTGCAAGCCCGCCTGTCTTTGAAAAGGGCTCTACCTCAGAGGAGACGAAGAGTATATTCATATTCCTATATCTCTGCCTAACTGTTTTGCGTCTTTAAAAGAACCGCTAAACATCATTGAAAATTGCAAAGTGCAAAGTGAAAAATGCAAAGTGAGAATAAGGTCATTCCCGCAGAGTTTTTGAGCGGGAATCCAGCATGGACATGGATTCCTGCCAGATACATGCAGGAATGACATACTTAAAAATTTGCAATTTACATTTTGAAATTTTCATTTTGCATTGAAGTTCAGGCATTCTTTAGAATGACTAAACTGTTA
>JACPZJ010000127.1 GCA_016195585.1 Nitrospirota bacterium
CGCAAATATGGCAATGGTATGGAGAAGAAAGCCCGCACCGGCAGCCCACAGGCCGATAACGCCAATACCCTTCTTTTTTGAGGCCAGATCGAGCAGGCAGAAGGAGGCGCCTATAAAATACAGAAATAGTGTGATCTTAAAGAAAATGATATTTATTATCATTCATACGCCCTTGAATTTAACGGTAATTTTATAGGTTACATTATTAACGTTATTTATGTCAAGGAAAAATCAGGAAGAATAATTTCTGTAAAAATATGTTGACAAAATAACAACTCTTATGGTATTCTTGTCAACAGATGTTGAACAGAGGTCAATAATTGTTGAGCAATTTATTCTCATCAAAGACAAGGGCAGGTCTCCTTGACCTGTTTTATACCCATCCTGAGGACAGGTTCTATATGCGAGAGATTGCGCGGAGGCTGAGGAGGGATGTATCAGGGATCAAGAGAGAACTCGCAAATCTTGAGCATATAGGCCTGCTTACCAGCGAAAAGAGGGGAAACCTCAAATACTACTCTGCCAATAGAAACTCACCCATCTACGACGAAATTAAAGGAATAATCCTAAAAACCACAGGCGCAGCCGCTTCCATAAAAGAACACCTCACTCCATTAAGCAGCATAAAAACAGCATTTGTCTATGGCGCCTCGGCAAAGGCGATTGACAGGAAGATTAATGACATAGACCTGCTGCTTATCGGCTCTGTAAATATAACAGAGTTAAATGATGCGGTCTCAGCCTTAGAAGAGAGGTTAAAGAGGAATATAAATTATCTCGTATTTGATGAGGATGAGTATAAAAAGAGAAAAGAGGAAAATGACCCCTTCCTGACAGATGTCTTGAAAGAGAAGAAGATAATGTTAATAGGAAGGGAAGATGAATTATAGTGAATTAGTTGAAAAGGGAATTGCAGAGGAGAGATCCCCTAACTTAAAAGAGGTCAGAAGTCTTCAGGATCGCGGTATGGAGGAGCTAACTATTGCAAAAAACATCTTAAACAGCGACAGAGGCTGGGCTTATGCGATCTCCTTTTATGCAATGCTCAGAACAGCAAAGGTGCTAATACTCGCTGAAGGGCTCATGCCAAAGGAGAGGGATGAGACGAAAAATATTATCATCATTGCAGGTGCAATCCTCGGAAAGGACTTTAAGAGCCTCTTAAACAAACTGGACAGGATGCGGAGGCGCACTGAAAATTTTGTAAAGGACTACAATAAGCCGATAACAAAATACGAAAGCCAGCAGGCCTTAACAGATGCAGAGGGGTTTATTAACAGGATGAACGATATTATCAGAGAAAGGCATTCACAGTTATTACTTAACATATCAGCTTCCTCTCAATAAGAAAGGGAGGAGAATAATCGCCTTGAAAATGATAAATTAAGATAAATATAAAATGCGAACGGAAGGAGGTGAAGTAAGTGGCCACAAAAAAGAAGACCGTAAAGAAAAAGACTACAAAAAAGAAAAAGAGGTGTTAACTACTGGCTAAGTCTATGTCAGGGGTAACACTGTTACCCCTGACAACTTTTTTTGCATCCTAAAGGGCTGGGAGATCGTATTTAATACGGGGTGCCATGCGAAAAATAGCCTTCTGTAACTTTTTTAATTTCTTATATGGCAGGAACCGAAGGCGAGGCAGAAACTGATATTTCTTTTTCTTCTATGCTGTGGGCTATGGGCGTCTCGCTCCCAACCAGAACCCAGCAGTCTCTTCTATTAAGTATCTCTTTAACAAAGCGTGTATTAAGCGAATGGCCGGATCTTTTAGCAGTTATATGACCCGCTACAGGCATACCGAGGAGCGCTATATCTCCGAGAAGGTCAAGTATCTTGTGCCGTACAAATTCATCCCTGAATCTCAATCCATCTACATTTAAAATCCCATCCTCATCAACTACAATGGCATTATCCAGAGAGCCGCCCTTTGCAAGGCCAATCGCCGTCAACTGCTTTACCTCTTTTAAAAAACCATAAGTCCTTGCACGGGCGATCTCATTCTCAAAGCCGCCATTGCCCGCGGTATATGTATATTCCTGCTCACTAATAAGAGGGTGGTCATAGCTTATATAAAAGGTCACGCCCAGTTTATCAGCAGGCGCAATGGATATGCTCTTCCGGCCGTCTGTCAATTCTATTGGTTTGGTTATCTTGATATAAGGCTGAACAGCATCCTGCTCCTTAAGTCCGGCCTCTTTTATTAATGATACAAAGGGCGCTGCACTGCCATCCATAATCGGCACCTCAACGTTATCCACTTCAATAACTGCATTATCAATACCCATGCCTGATAATGCTGCCATAAGATGCTCAATAGTATGCACAGAATTTCCATTATTACCAATGGTAGTGGCAAATCGCGTATCTGTGATATTCTCTACCACAGCCTTTGTAAGGGGATATTTGTCCCTCATATCTTTTCTGTAGAACTGTATGCCTGTGCCCTCTGGCGCAGGTTTTAAGGTCAGATTTGCCTTATTGCCCAAATGAAGGCCTATGCCATTACAGCTTATAATATTTTCAATTGTTCTTTGATAGCGAAAGCCATTTTTCATAAATCACACCACTTCCATAAGTTTATTAAAGCAATATCTGTGCCATAAAAGAGCGATGTCACCTGTTAGAGTTATTATCCTTTTATTTTCAAAATGTTATAATAAACTGTCTCTAACATCTAAACTTGTTCCTGAATATGAATGATGTTGCAAAAATGCAATTTATTTAGGAAAGTGTGGCATTTTAACCACCTTTTTTATCTGTCTTTGACTGATTTCACAAATTCCATTTTTTCTGGTATACTTTATGTTGAGATAAGGGCTGTTGGCAGTAAATATATATTGGTGAGGCAAATCTTTGCAAGGGAAAAATTAAGGAAGGGGGTGAAGGGTTATCTATATTATTTTTTAAGGAGTTTTTTAAGTGAAACCGTTTTTACCGCGTTTTAATTCACTCACATCAAAATTTATTGCCTTAAGCATTATAATCCTCTCCTTCTTTGCCATCTATATTTACAGCGAATTTGCCTACACTCAGCATATGAAAGGCGAGGCAACGAGGATTGATCTCGCTGGCAGCCTCAGATACAGGTCATTTGAAATGGCATTGCTTGCCCGCAAAATGGTTGAATCCAAAGACAGGCATACTAATAAGTTCTTTAGCAAAGAGCTAAAAAATAAAATAGACGGCTTTGATGAAGTCTCTATTAGTTTAAAAAATGGAAGTGAAAAGCATGGCATAAGCCCCTTATACTATGAAAAGGCATTAGAAGCGCTTAACAGCATCACAAATAAATGGGAAAATCGTTTTAAACCTGTACTTCTTGATATCCCTGACAGCCCTGTAAATAATCAACGGCTTTTAATAAACAAGTATGATCTTATGATTGTGGAATATGTGACAGAAATAGATTCATTTGTAAATTATTTATCGGAAGACTATGAAAACGATATAAGACTTCATGCCATTGCCAAATTCCTTGTCCTCTTATTCTTTTCTATTATATCAATCCTTGTAATCCTCTTTATAAAAAGGGGTTTTGTTAATCCCATTATCAAACTCAAAGAGTGGACAGATAAGATTGAGAAAAAGAACTTTGATGTAAAAGTTGACATCAAAAACAGGGATGAGATTGGAGACCTCGCAGCCTCCTTTAATTCCATGTCCCAGCGGCTGAAGGCTTCATTTGAAGCGCTCAGTGAAGGCGAAAATAAGCTTCAGGCCATTATAGATAATTCAAATGCCGCTATATGTGTTAAGGATACAGAGGGCAGATTTATTCTGGTTAACAAATGGTTTGAAAACATGTTTCATATCGCCGGCGAAGATATTACAGGAAAGGATGATTATTATATATTTCCAAAAGAGACAGCGCATAACCTGCGTGTAAATGACCAGAAGGTGCTCTGGCTCAATGCCCCCATGGAGTTTGAGGAGACCTTTCCGGATGAGAATGGCATGCACACATACATCTCAATGAAATTCCCCCTGCAGGATCAGAAAGGGATAACCTATGCTGTCTGCGGCATCTCCACGGACATTACTGAAAGAAAACAGATGGAGCAGATGCTAAAGGAGAACGAGTCGCGGCTTCTTAATGCACAGCGCATAGCACATCTTGGAAGCTGGGACTGGGATATTGTCAAAAACACCCTTTACTGGTCTGATGAGATATACCGCATCTTTGGCCTGACCCTGCAGGAATCCGGTGTAACCTACGAGGCATTCCTTAATTCCGTGCACCCTGATGACAGAAGATTTGTTAAAAAATCCGTTGACGCCGCATTATACGATAAAAAGCCCTACAGCATTAACCACAGGATTGTCCTTCCAAATGCCGCAGAGCGCATTGTCCATGAACAGGCAGAGGTTATCTTTGATGAAACAGGCAGGCCCATCCGCATGGTAGGAACAGTCAACGACATCACTGATCTCAAGCAGGCAGAGGAGCTTCTGAAGAAATACAACAGGGAGCTTGAGGAAAAAGTAAAGGAAAGGACAGAGGATCTCAGTGTTGCCATGGTGCAGGCAGAGAATGCAAACAAGGCAAAATCCGATTTTCTTGCCAATATGAGCCACGAACTAAGGTCCCCGCTTAGCGCCATAATCGGATTCTCGGAGATGCTTCATGACCGTCTTTTTGGTGAGCTTAATGAAAAGCAGGAGAAATTCATTAACTATATTAATAGCAGCAGCAGACATCTCATCGGCCTTATAAATGATATCCTTGACATTGCAAAGGTTGAATCCGGCAAGATGACTCTGGAGCTAAACACCTTCCCCTTAAAAAGCCTGCTTGAAGGCACCCTGATACTGTTCAAAGAAAGGGCGATGAAGCATAACTTGGTTTTAGAAATGGAAATAGAATCTGATGCAGATATAAGGATTGAGGCAGATGAAAGGAAATTAAAGCAGATAATGTTTAATCTCCTGAGCAATGCCGTAAAATTTACACCTGAGGGCGGCAGTATCTGGGTGCGGGCGCGAAGAACGACATTACTGGATGCAGTCTCTATCACAATTCTGAACGAGGATTTTAATGGTGATTTTATAGAAATCTCTGTCTCTGACACAGGGGTAGGGATAAAAAAAGAGGATATACCCAAACTCTTTAAAGAATTTACACAGCTTGAACCCTCCTATATAAGTGAATACAAGGGCACAGGACTTGGCCTTGCACTGACAAAAAAGATGGTTGAGCTTCATGGCGGAAGGATATGGCTTGAAAGCGAATTTGGAAATGGAAGCAAGTTCACATTTATAATACCCTTACAGGCAAAGACCTTGAGTGCAGAAGACAACACCTCTGCCCGACAGATGCCTAAAAATGCTTAATGAGCGCTAATCTGCAGCTTGTTATTTGACAAAAATAACCTTCTGTGATATTTTTTAGATGCCGTCAATAATATCCCTGCAACAGATATATAACCCTTAACAGGAGGTTATTAAAATGAAAAGACTCTTTCTGATTATTATCATCTCCACTTTAATCCTCACATACCATTCTATTTCCTATGCAGAAGAGGGCGTGGGAGACAAATTTATCCTTGAACTTGAAGGACGTTACTGGATGCCAAAGCTAAAGGCCAATCTTAAACTCTCTGATTATAATACAATGGGTGTGGAGCTATTAGGAACAGATATAAATGTGGTAGATGACCTTGGAATCAAGGATAAAAATTTTTTTAGCGGAAGGCTTATTTTAAAGCTCGGCAATAGCAAGATAAGATTTTCATACCTGCCGATAGGATATGAGGGAGAAAAGGCTGTTGAAAAGTCAATAAGCTTTGGCGGAACTACTTATACAGCTAACACAACAGTTAAGACAGAGTTGAAGGCAGATATGTATGACCTGACATACGAGTATGATGTATTAAACACACAACTGGGTTTTCTTGGCATAATCCTTGGTGTTAAATATTTTGACCTTTATGGAAAGCTTGAAGCAGCAGGTGTCTCAGAAGAGGGAAAGGGACAGGCGCCAATACCAGTTATAGGCCTTGCAGGAAGGATATATCCAATAAAATATTTTAACATCTCAGGCGAGATTACAGGTCTTACTGTTGGAAAGGCAAGCATATACGATGCAGAGGCGGCAATTAATATAAATCCCATAAAATATGTCGGCCTCTCAGGCGGCTATAGGATCATAAGATTTTCAGCAGAGGGCGACAATGAAAAGTACAAGGCAACCTTAAGGCTGCACGGCCCGTTTGTTGCCCTGATGGTAAGGTTCTGAGTGCGGAAAGTATCATAGTGTCATAGAGTCAGAGTATAAAGGTTTTACACTTTGATACTTTGACTCTATGCCGCTATAGCGCGCTATTTATTAATCTCCCATGTCAGCTCAGTATTTCCAAGGAAGCCTGTAAGGACAATGGTAAGAGATTTTGCATCTGCAAAATCAGCGCCCTTCGTGAAGGTCACTTCGTATCCCTTCATCCATTGGGAGGCCATAGGAAAATAAATAAAGTGCATGGATGGCTCAAGGGTAAATTTCTTTACTGATAATGGCTCAAGCCTGTTTGATTTGTCGTCTTTAAGATAAATCTTCCATGCAGGATTAGCCTTGTCAAAATTATTCCACTTCTCATCCTCTGTATAGGCAAAGAGGTAAAAACTTATCTCCCTTTCATCCTGCGCACTCTCTTTGGCAAGCATTGCATCTTCCTCTGCCTTTATCAATTGATATGCCTTTGCATACTCATGCACATAGGCCTCTCTGAATTTCATATCCCTGTAGACAATATTCACAACGAGTGTGGTAACAAACTTATTCTTGTAAATCTTCTCGCTTCGTGTCTGCTTCTCCACAAGTTTTTTAAAGTCAGCATCAGAGGCATAAAGATTATGACCTGATAGAAAAAGTGAAAGTAATATAATTAATATCTTTGCAGCCATTTGAAATATCACCTCCCTGCCAGCGCTGCTTCTTGTCCCACGCTATTGTTTGATTTTACACAAAACTCAGGAATTTTGCAAAACTTAATTGCAATTATTCATCCAGAGGGTTTCGGACGCCGAGGATATTCTTCTTTGCCACATGTGTGTATATCATAGTAGTCTGGAAATTTGTTGGAATTGATGTCTTAAGTTTTTTGGAAAGAAAATAATTGTAAAGCCTTAACGCAGTATCAGCCTGATTCACCTGCCAATCCTCATGATTTTTAGATAACTGTTTGAGGAATTGAGATTTTTGCTCATTTGTCACGGAATGGGTTAATGGAAAATCAAGAAAGCAATAACCTTTGATAACCCATTATACTGCATTTCCTCCCCATTTTCAACGGTTTTATAATCTTTTTTTCTTGACTATCTCACCTTTAATTTCTATAATCC
>JACPZJ010000128.1 GCA_016195585.1 Nitrospirota bacterium
AGGTCAAGATGCGATAGAAATCTCAGCGGCCCTGTCCGCGAAAATTTTACCCGAACCTTAAATGGCAGCCTCTCTTTTTTAGCTGACGGCGCGGCATCCAGCGCCATCTTTAAAGAAGAAGACTGGTAGGTCTTAGGTGAGACGTCTATTGCATCCCTATTATCTCCCTTCATCCTCCCCTTATCGCAGACGCCGCAGTAAAAGCAGTCGCCGAGCCTGCAGTCGCTGATGACCTTTTCATTTTCTGAAAATTTCAATTCCCTTTCCAAAAACCGTGTATAAATCCCTGTTGAAAGATGTTCCCATGGGAGGGCCTCATCAATCCTGCTTTCCCTGTTTGCATAGAATTCAGGGGATATGCCGCAGGCATGAAATGCCTTTAGCCATCTGTCAAGGTTAAAGGCCTCTGTCCAGCCGTCAAACCTGCATCCCTCTTTCCATGCCTCTTTTAATACCTTGCCGAGCCTTCTGTCGCCTTTAGAAAATACAGCCTCAAGAAGGCTCAATTCAGGCCGTTGCCACTTAACACTTAGGCCTTTTTTTTCTAATCTCCTTCTAAGGTAATTTAGCTTATTCTTGATATCCTCAATCCCTACCTGCCCCATCCACTGGAATGGTGTATGAGGCTTTGGCACAAATGTGGAGATGCTTACATTAATATTTTTGTATCTGCCCGCAGCCTCTTTGCTTATTGCCCTTGCCTTTTCAGCAAGCGAGATTATGCCTTCAATGTCCGCCTCTGTCTCTGTTGGAAGGCCGATCATAAAATACAGCTTTAAGGAATTCCATCCCTCTGAAAATACCCATCTTATGGTCGCATCAAATTCCTCATCACCCATCTCCTTGTTTATCACCCTTCTCAGCCGCGCTGTCCCTGCCTCAGGCGCAAGGGTAAAGCCTGTTTTCTTCACACGTTTTATCTGCCTTATAATATCAGGCTGTAGTGTGCCGAGCCTCATTGATGGAAGGGATATAGATACCTTCTTCTCCATATATCTATCCATGAGTGTGGATAGGAGCGGAGAGAGGCAGGTATAGTCGCCTGTGCTCAAAGAAACAAGCGAGACATCCTCGTATCCAGTGGCCTTTAGAGAATCCTCAATTATCTTAAGAATCCTCTCAGGGCTTCTTTCACGCACAGGCCGATAGATGCTCCCTGCCTGACAGAATCTGCAGCCCCTTGTGCAGCCCCGTGAGATCTCCACTGTAACCCTGTCATGTATTATCTTCATATACGGCAATATGGGCTTGTCAGGAAAGGGCGCGCTATCTAAATCAGGAATGATCCTTCTTTCTATTTTTACAGGGGCATTATTTATTGGTATGACCTTGGAGGTTGTTCCGTCAGGATTATATTCAATACTATAAAAAGACGGGACATATACCCCTTTAATCTTTGATAGTGAATCAAGCAGGATATTTTTCTTGGCGCCGCTCTCCTTCCATTTCTGATGCACATCTATTATCTCATTTATTATCTCCTCACCGTCTCCAAGCACAATGGCATCAAAGAAATCCGCTAATGGCTCAGGATTAAAGGCGCAGGAGCCGCCGGCAATAATAAGCGGGTATCTTTCATCCCTCTCAGAGGCTGTTAATGGGATGACGCTTAAATCCAATATATTTAAGATATTGGTGTATGTAAGCTCATAGGGGAGTGTGAATCCCAGTATATCAAATCTGTTTAATGGGATATCTGATTCAAGGCTTGTGAGCGGCAGCTTGTTTTTACGGAGCTGTCTTTCATAATCAAGCCATGGCGCATACACCCTCTCTGCTGCCGCATCATCCCTGAGATTTATTATATGATAGAGGATCCTCAGGCCGAGGTGAGACATGCCTATCTCATAGGCATCAGGGAATATCAGGGCAATCTTCGTCTTTACCCCTGACAGGTTTTTGTGTATGCTGTTTAGCTCGCTATTTATATAGCGGACTGGTTTGGAAACTGATAAGAGATTTTGATTGTTCATATTCAATAAAACAGCAGCAGCCTCCGCATCTTTATATTGATTAACAGTCCGAGGGCTATCATGGTTGTAATAATGGATGTGCCGCCGTAACTCATTAATGGAAGCGGTATCCCCACAACAGGCATAATGCCGATGGTCATGCCTACATTAACAATAAAATAAAATGTGGTCATACAGACAATGCCGGCAGCGAGGAGCGCGCCTGATCTGTCCTTTGCCTTGTATGCGATTGTGACGCCCCATAGGATTAATATAAGGTAGAGTGTAAGAAGGACAAGCGCTCCAATAAATCCCCACTCCTCTGCAAATACAGAAAAGATAAAGTCAGTATGCTTCTCCGGGATAAACTTTAACTTGTTTTGTGTGCCCTGAAAAAGCCCCTTGCCAAAAAATCCGCCTGAGCCGATAGCAATCTTTGACTGGATAATATGGTAGCCAATACCCTGCGGGTCTATCTCAGGATTAAAAAAGGCGAGAATGCGGTTCTTCTGATAACCCTTCAGCATGCCCCAGAAGTAGTGCGCAATAAACGGGATGGTTATAACATTTACAAATATAAATACGAGTAAGGAACGGATGCTTATACCTGCGAGCAGTGTAATCATTACAAATATAAAAAGCACCATAAGGGCAGTGCCGAGGTCAGGCTGTTTTAATATGAGCAGTACAGGTATAAATACAAGCGCTGCAGGCAGAATAAGCTCTTTTATCTTGAATCCGCCGGATGACTTTTTGTCTGAAAAGTATCTTGCAAGGAATATTATAATTGCGAGCTTTGCAAGCTCTGACGGCTGAAAGGAGAGGGGGCCGAGTGAGAGCCAGCGCTGGGCCCCGAGGCCTGTCCGCCCCTTTATAAGGACTATAATAAGGAGCAGCAGTGTTATCCCATAGATCACATAGGCATATTTAATTACAGTATGATAATCAATGGCAGCAGCGAGGAATAGGAATATCAGCCCTATTATAATCCAGTATATCTGCTTTTCATAATAAGGCGCTGCGCTATGGGTTGTTATGCTGTGTGTAGCGCTGTAGATCGTAAGTATGCCCACAGCAGAGATAAGAAGGGCAACCCCTAAAAATTTCCACTCAAAGTTGTATATCTGTTTAAGATTTAACATTCTTAAGATAACCCTCTATAATCTTTTTTGCAATCGGGGCAGCAGCAGAGCTCCCCTTTCCGCCATGTTCCACCACAACCGAGACTGCAATCCTCGGGTCTGATACAGGCGCAAAGGCAACAAATAGGGCATGGTCTTTGAATCTCTTCTGATTAAGAAGCTCCTTTGGCAGATTGGGCTTTAATGCAATAACCTGAGCTGTGCCGGTCTTCCCGCCTATCTCGGCAACCTTGGATCGCACACCGCCTGCTGTGCCGCCCTGTTCATTTACTACACCCCGCAAGGCAGCCCTTAATATCTGAAAGGTCTCCTCCCTTATCTCAACCCTGCCTGTCTCTACAGGCGGGAATCTGTATAATTCCCCTGTCTTCTGATCCTTAATGCCAAATACACTCTTTGGCCTGTGTTTGACACCTGAATTTGCAACAGCGCTGATAAGCATTGCAAGCTGCATGGGTGTGGTAAGGACATAGCCCTGGCCGATGGCAACAGAGAGCGTCTCGCCCTCAAGCCATTCCTGTTTCCTTGCAGATAATTTCCATGACCTGGTAGGTATGAGCCCTCCTTTTTCTGAGGGGAGGTCAATACCTGTTGGCGAGCCAAGCCCTAATTTAAGGGCATAATCAGCCATGCCATCCACACCGAGGGCAATGCCGGCCTTATAAAAATATACATCGCAGGATTCAACAATTGCCCTGTGCAGGGCTACATTGCCATGCCCGCCAGCCTTCCAGTCGCGAAAATATCTCCTGCCAAACTGGAGTCCGCCTTTGCACTGAATATTTTCATTTAGCTTTAATGTCTCCCTCTCAATCGTTGCTGCGGCAGTTACAATCTTATACACAGAGCCCGGCGGATATAGCCCCTGTATTGCCCTGTTGTTAAGGGGAGTGGCAGGGTCGTTTATCAGCGCCTCCCAGTCCTTAACATTCACCCTCTTTGATAAAAGATTATGGTCATAGGGCGGATGGCTTGCCATGGCAAGGATATCGCCGCTTGTTGTATCCACTGCAACCACTGCGCCCGATTCATTTCCAAGCGCATCTTCTGCTATCTTTTGCAGGTTCATATCAATGGTGAGATAGATATCATTGCCGCGAACAGGCCGGTTAATATTAAAGATCTGCACCTCATGGCCGTATGCATCCACCTCTACCTCTTTATAGCCGGGAATTCCACGCAATATCTCGTCATAGGTTTTTTCTACCCCATTCTGGCCGACGGTCATTCCGGGATATACCGTGTCACTTACAACGTTATCAAGCTGGCTCTGGGTAATCTCGCTCAGATAGCCGAGGAGGTGCGCTGCCATATTCCCATGACGATACTCCCTTCTTGCTACAGCCTCAACAATAACACCGGGAAGGTCAAGCCTGTGCGCTTCAATCAGCGCCACCTCTTTAGCGCCTATATTCTCCTTTATCCTGACAGGCGCAAAGGGATAGGTATCTCTCCTCGTCTTTATCTTTTCATTAATCTCTTTTTCTGATATGCCTACAAACCCGCTGACCTTCTTAATGGTAGTCGCTTTGTCTTTTAAGTCCTCAAGGATAAAGGAGAGATGAAAGGCAGGTACATTATGTGCAAGGAGTTCGCCATTTCTATCAAAGATAAGCCCCCTGTAAGGCTCTATTGGCAGGCTCCTTAAACGGTTGCTCTCTGAGAGCTCCTGAAAATGCCCGCCCTTTATAAGCTGGAGATAGCCTGTCCTGATCAAAAGGACAAAAAAGGCTATAACAACAAAGGCTATTAAGAAGGGAAATCTTCCCTGAATATCTTTTAAGTCTTCCTGTTTGTCTAACAATTTAATTCACCTACCTGATGTGAATAGATTCCTTTAATGATCCTGCCCACTCCCTCTCCCTCTTAAGCCTCTTAATAAGAGGCCAGAGAAAAAGAAAGGCAAACAGGCTGTTATATAATGCCTGTAAGAAGCCAGCCTTTATCCATATGGCAGGCGCAGCGCCTCTTGAAAAGAGGCCAATAAGCATCGCCTGTGCTAATACCTCTATGATTGTAATAAAAAATATTACAAGTATCTGAAGGCTGAGCCTCATATTGATTGCCCTTTTGCCGAGCAATCCAGAGGCAAAACCTGTTATTCCCTTTGTCAGGAGATTAAGCCCCAGAGGCCCGCCAGACAATACATCTGACACAAAACCGAGTCCTGCACCCATGAGCATGGCCTTTTCTTCATTATAAATCAGGCCGAGGGCATAGACAAATATAAAAATTAGATCAGGCTTTACATCCCACAATGTAATATTGTTTGCAAGGCTTGACTGTAGTGAAACAATCATCAGACCGATTGTTAAAAGTAATAATTTCTTCATCTAAAATACCCCCTGGTAAATATGGGTCTTATAGGACATATAAGCCCTATTTTTTATTGTTATCAACCACCACCAACACCTCTTCAAGCCTCGTAAAATCTACAACAGGGGCAACCGCAACCTCCTGAAAGATGACGTCGCTCTCCTTTTTTGCAGAAACAACCCTGCCGATATTCATGCCCTTTGGGTATATCCCATCAATGCCTGATGTAATCACCACATCCCCTGACTGGATATCAGATAAAATTTGGATATATTTTAAATTGGCAATACTGCCGCCCCTTCCTTCAATTATGCCCTCATCCCTTGTCCTCTGGATAATTGAGGCGATGGCGCTGTTTCTGTCAATCATAAGGAGCACAAGCGAGGAATTACGGGATGTTCTTATCACGCGGCCAACAACAGCATCAGGTGTTATTACTGCCATGTCTTTCTTTATGCCATTGCCTTCGCCGCTGTCAATAGTAATGGTCTTGAAGAGATTTGAAGTGTCCCTGCCAATTACCCGTACTGATATTGTCCTGAAAGGGGCATTATCCTTAAACTCCAGAAGGGTCTGCATCCGTTCAAGTGAGTGCGTCATCTCCTTATATCTTGTGTTCTCTGCCCTAAGATGCCCTATTTCTTGTTTCAGTAGGGCATTCTCTTTCTGCACACCAATAAGATTTATGTAGCTGCTCCACACGCCCTTGATGCCTGCGCCTGTCTGAGTAAATCCTCTTTGAAAGAGGGATATAACAAAGACCACAGGCTTTTCTATCAGATAATATCTCGGCCTCTTTTGAAGGTCAGGGGACATCAATATGATAGCAATGAGGATAATGGCTATAAGGAGCAACCCCCTTTTATGGGTGTAAAAGAAATGAGGCTTTAACCTTGCCATGCTGCTGCTTTCTTACGAGGAAAG
This sequence comes from Nitrospirota bacterium, assembly GCA_016195585.1. GTDB lineage: Bacteria > Nitrospirota > CAKKRA01 > 9FT-COMBO-42-15 > 9FT-COMBO-42-15 > JACPZJ01. The sequence goes on from JACPZJ010000128.1 coordinate 6,335, forward strand.
GATCATTATCTTTTTCAACAGGTCAAGCTCTTCAAGGGCCTTCCCTGTTCCCATAACAACTGTGGTTAACGGGTCATCAACAGTAATAATGGGTAGATTTGTTTCTTCCCTTAAACGTATATCAAGATTTTTCAATAGGGAGCCGCCGCCTGTTAATACTACTCCCTTGTCTATTATATCACCTGCAAGCTCTGGCGGCGTATTCTCCAGTGCAACTTTAACTGCATTCACAATGGCCATTATAGGCTCTGATAATGCCTCCCTTATCTCGGCATCATCAATAATAAGCGTCTTTGGTATTCCTGAGACAAGGTCGCGGCCCTTTATAACCATTGTCTTCTTTTCTTCCATTGGATAGGCGCTGCCGAGCTCAAACTTTATCTGCTCTGACATATATTCCCCAATGAGGAGGTTGTATTTCCTCTTGATATAACTTGAAACCGCCTCGTCCATCTTATCTCCAGCGACCTTTATTGACTTGCTGTAGACTATACCGCCGAGAGATATGACTGCAATATCAGTGGTGCCGCCGCCAATGTCAACAACCATATTTCCTGACGGCTCTGAAATGGGCATGCCAGCGCCGATGGCTGCTGCCACAGGCTGTTCAATGAGATAGACCTCCCTTGCGCCGGCAAGCTGCGCAGAATCCTTTACAGCCCTCTGCTCTACCTGTGTAATACCAGACGGTACGCCAATAATAATCCTCGGGTGGACAAATGTTCCCCTGTTGTGAGCCTTTGTGATAAAGTGCCTGAGCATTAATTCTGTTATCTCAAAATCTGCAATCACGCCGTCCCTCATCGGCCGGATGGCAACGATATTCCCCGGCGTCCTGCCGAGCATTCTCTTTGCCTCATAACCAACCGCCAGCACCTTGCCAGTGGCCTTTTGAATTGCCACAACAGAGGGCTCATTGCTTACAATGCCCCTTCCCCTTACATAAACCAGCGTATTTGCTGTGCCAAGGTCAATGGCAAGGTCATTTGAAAACCACCCAAAGATAGAATCAAACTTCATCAAAAATACCTCCTGATAAGTATAGGTCTTATAGGACATATAAGTCCTACTTTTTATTAGTATCAACTACCTGTGTCTTTGCCAGCTCATCACCTATTCTCAAGCCTGTCTCATTGCCAACTACCAGAAGACCTTCAAGGCCGATTATCAAAAGGCCAAAAAATATCCCCGCATAGGGGATAAGTGAAAAACTATAGGCAATGGCAAAGGGGATATTCCTGATAACAGACTCTCTGAAGCCGATCCCCCTTGTGTCATTTAGTGCAACGGCCTGAAGGCCGATTAATTTCTTCCCAATGCTCCTTCCCTCAAAAAAGCCGTCTGCAATTATTATATACAGGAATCCTGCAAAAAAGCCTACGGGCGGAATCAGTTTTGAGAGGGCAGCGGCAATTAATACATCAATAAACTTTGCAATAAACCTGTTCAATGTATTTGCCTTTGGAAGGGTCTTTGCACCCTCTCCTTTTTCTTCCATTAAAACCTCCTGATCCGTGAATACCCTAAACTGCAATAGGGGGCTTTATAATTACCATAAGTTATCATATTATAACACCTTTTTAATTTTATTCAACAAAAAATATAGCGCCTTATAACTATTGACAATGGTGATACAGCTCTGATATATTACATTATCATTCGCTTATAATGCCGAAGTGGTGAAATTGGTAGACACGCCAGATTCAGGGTCTGGTGGGAGCAATCCTGTAGGGGTTCGAGTCCCCTCTTCGGCACCACAGCGCTGATTATTTAATTCTTTTTGTAGTTTTCAGTTTTCTATAGAACATTATAATAATATTGTTAGGCGATTTTGATGGAGTACAGAATAACTTAATCAACAACAATGCGGAGGAAATCTCTATGGAAAAGTACAAGATTAATACTGCAATGCGATTTTTTCTTTTCTTTAGCGGCACGATGATTTGGGCAGGTATCTGGTTGACAGGTTTTGGCGCAGCACATTGGTTGTTGTATGTGCCCGGGGTATTCTTCTATTTTGCTGTGATAACAGGAATCTGCCCCGGGATGATTATTTCAAACATGATTTTTGGAAAGAAAAGCTCGGCTATTTAACGGGCAAAAATAAGGTTTACCTGCTCATCCCTTCGGCTTTGGCCTTTTGTTTGCCTCAAGAACCTTCTTGCGTATCCTGATGTTCTGCGGTGTAGCTTCTACAAGCTCGTCCTCTTTAATAAATTCCAATGCCTGCTCAAGGCTCATCTGCCTCGGAGGCACAAGGCGCATGGCATCATCAGTGCCTGATGCCCTCATATTTGTAAGTTTTTTCTCCTTTACAACATTAACATCAAGGTCATTCTCACGGGAGTTTTCGCCGATCACCATTCCCACATATACAGGCGTGCTTTCCTTTATAAATAGCACACCCCTCGGCTGCAAGTGGAATAAGGCGTAGGTAGTTGTCTTGCCTGCCCTGTCTGAAACAAGGGCGCCGGTTGAACGTTTTGTTATCATGCCCTGCCAAGGCTCATAACCGTCAAAGAGGTGATTTAACAATCCTGTGCCCCTCGTATCAGTCAGAAATTCAGAGCGAAAGCCTATCAATCCCCTTGAAGGGATGCGGAATTCAAGGCGCACCCTGCCGTGGCCATTGTTCTGCATCTTTATCATCTTTCCCCGTCTAATCCCAAGCTTCTGCGTAACAACACCAATAAATTCCTCCGGGCAGTCTATTACAAGAAGCTCCATAGGCTCATGGACAGAGCCATTTACCTCTTTTGTAATGCTCTCTGGCATGGATACAGAAAGTTCATATCCCTCTCTGCGCATCATCTCAATTAGTATTGCCAGTTGCAGCTCTCCCCTTCCCATCACCTTAAAGGAGTCGGTGGAATCTGTTGATTCAACACGAATAGCCACATTGTATAAAAGCTCCTTTTCAAGCCTCTCCTTTAGATTCCTTGAGGTAACAAATTTCCCTTCCTTGCCTGCAAATGGAGATGTGTTTACAGAAAAAACCATGGAGATAGTCGGCTCATCCACTGCGATCCTTGGAAGCGGCTTTGGATCATCGGCATCTGTAATGGTATCGCCGATATTTATCCCCTCAATGCCGGCAAGGGCAACGATATCACCCATTGCTGCCTGCTCAATGTCTATGCGCTTTAAGCCCCTGAAGCCGTATAATGATGTAACCTTTGCCTTTGCAACTGCGCCTTTCTGATCTACAACGCCAATGATATCCCCGATCTTAACAACACCTGAAAATATACGGCCAATGGCAAGCCTGCCCACATAATCATTGTAATCAATATTAGCAACGAGTATCTGAAGTTTTTCATCTTTATCCCCTTCTGGCGCAGGGATATTTTTTAGGATCGTTTCAAATAAACACTTCAAATCACGATTATCATCTTCAAGTTTCAGTTTTGCAGTCCCCTCTCTCGCATTGGTATAGATAATAGGAAAATCAAGCTGATCCTCTGTTGCGTCCAAATCTATAAAAAGATCATAGACCTCATTTACCACCTCATTTATGCGGGCATCCGGCCTGTCAATCTTATTGACCACAAGGATTGGCGGCAATTCAAGTTCAAGGGCCTTTTTTAAGACAAACCTTGTCTGCGGCAGCGGGCCTTCAGAGGCATCAACGAGGAGAAGCACGCCGTCAACCATTTTTAATGTGCGCTCCACCTCGCCGCCAAAATCAGCATGGCCCGGTGTGTCGACAATATTTATCTTAACACCCCCATACTCAACAGCAGTATTCTTTGCCATAATGGTAATGCCGCGCTCTCTTTCCAAATCTATATTATCCATTACCCTTTCCTGAACCTGCTGATTATCTCTGAAGATGCCTCCCTGTCTTAGCATGGCATCCACAAGAGTGGTCTTTCCATGATCAACATGGGCTATGATTGCAATATTTCTGATCTCTTCTCTTTTCACTTAATCTCCTTTGATGCTGTTTTTTTATATCCTGCCAGAATGTAGAAAATATAATGTAAAAAATATCTGGAACAGGTCAGAGGGGATACTCCACCCTGCCTTTACAC
>JACPZJ010000124.1 GCA_016195585.1 Nitrospirota bacterium
CTGTGCAAGCTTGCCGAGGGCAATCTTTCCTTCAGGGATAATGATAAAGGCCTTCATCCCTGCCCTTGCAGCATAAGCAGCAGCAGATGCAGATGTATTTCCTGTTGAGGCACAGATGACTGACTCTGCGCCTTCTTCCTTTGCCTTTGATATGGCAAGGGTCATACCCCTGTCCTTAAAAGAGCCTGTTGGATTAGCGCCCTCAAATTTAAGGTGTATCTCAAGCCCAGGGTTTATTGCCTTTGTAAGATTATTCGCCTTGATAAGGGGCGTATTTCCTTCATTTAATGTAACAACAGGCGTCTTATCTGTAACAGGAAAATATTCCCTGTATTCTTCTATTATACCACGCCAACGTTTATCTGCTCTCTCTTCTTTGTTTTTCACTGTTAATCCCTTCTCTTACAGCCAGAGTAATTGCTCAGATTTTAATGGGGTCAAGGATTCTAGGGTTCAAGGATTCAAGAAAAACCTAAAACCCTTGAACCCTTCCTTAGACCTCCCCCTCCACCCTTATAAACATAGTCTTATCTGCTATAACTGGCAGCTTATCTATCTTCGCCAGAGCCCCCTGCACATCCTTCTCCTTTGCCTCATGGGTCATCATCACAACAGACACGGCGCCATCCTCTTTTCTGCCCTTCTGTATCATGGAGGCAATGCTTATATTATGCTCGCCGAGTATCCCGGATATCTTTGAAAGTACACTGGGTCTGTCCATTGCCATAAAGCGCAGATAAAACGGACAGACAATATCATCCATCTTTTTTATCTTTAATTCCTTTCTCTCCTTAAGCTGAAAGGCAGGCGGAGGCACCCTGCCTACAGAATTAGTAATTATATTCCTTGCTATCTCAATAATATCGCTCGTAATAGCGCTGCCTGTCGGCATATCACCAGCGCCGCGGCCATAATACATGGTATCACCAACCGCATCACCTGCAACATAAATGGCATTAAAGACGCCTTCAACAGTGGATATCAAGTATTCATTTGGCACCATTGTAGGATGAACCCTCGCCTCTATCTGGCCATTATCCATCTTTGAGATGGCAAGGAGCTTTATCTTATACCCGAATTCCTTTGCATATTCTATGTCCAGAGGCGTTATCCTTGTTATGCCCTCTGTATATATATTATCAAATTTTACAGGCGTCCCAAAGGCCAAAGTTGTAAGGATCGTGAGCTTATGCGCCGAATCTATGCCCTCTATATCAAAGGTCAGGTCAGCCTCTGCATAGCCGAGCCTCTGCGCCTCGGACAGCACATCGCCGAATGCCCTTCCCTCATTCGTCATCTTCGTAAGGATATAATTGGATGTGCCGTTTATAATACCGTATATGGACAGGATATTATTTGCAGCCAGTCCCTCCTTTAAGATGCGGATGATCGGGATGCCGCCGCCAACGCTCCCTTCAAAGCCTATGTCCACACCCTTTGATGCTGCTATATGAAATATCTCTTCACCATGCACAGCAAGCAGCGCCTTATTTGATGTAACCACACATTTTCCTCTTTCAATCGCCTTTAAGATAAAACTCTTTGCAGGCTCATATCCTCCAATAAGCTCTATAACAATATCTATATCAGGGTCATCTAATATTTTAGCCGCATCTGTTGTAAGCACATCCTTATCAAGTTTGATGCCCCGGTCCTTTTTAATATCAAGGTCAGCCATCTTTTTTAAGACAACAGGTATACCCAGCCGCCTCTTTATTATATCTGCATTGTTGATGAGTATCCTTGCAGCGCCGCTTCCAACAGTGCCAAATCCTATGATACCTACATTTATCCTGTCCTTCATAGCGCCTTTTTTATCCCCTTTACAGCCTGCTTTATCCTCTGTTCATTCTCAACAAGGGCGAATCTTACAAACTCGTCTCCATACTCGCCAAAACCTATTCCGGGCGATACAGCAACCTTTGCCTCTTTTAGCAAAAATTTTGAAAACTCAAGAGAGCCCATCTTCTTGTATTTCTCTGGTATCTCTGCCCAGACAAACATCGTTGCCTTTGGCTTCTCAATATTCCAGCCTACCCTGTTCAGGCCTGATATTAGCACATCCCTTCTCTTCTTGTATATATGGGTGATCTCATGAACGCACTCCTGCGGGCCATTCAATGCAATGATGCTTGCAATCTGTATCGGCTGAAACATGCCATAGTCAAGATAGCTCTTGAGCCTTGTTAAGGCATACACAATATTTTTATTGCCAACGCAAAAGCCCACACGCCATCCTGCCATGCTGTAGCTCTTGGATAATGAAAAGAACTCAACACCCACATCCTTTGCGCCTGGTATTTCAAGAAAGCTCGGCGCCTTATAACCGTCAAAGACTATGTCTGCATAGGCAATGTCATGGATGACTATTAAATTATTCTCCTTTGCAAATTCCACCACATTCTTGAAGAAGTCAAGATCAACCACAGTGGTTGTCGGGTTGTGCGGAAAGGATATAATCAGCAGCTTTGGCCTCGGCAATGTCTGCTTATAGGCATTCATCATCTCTTCAAGAAAGTTGTTATCCTTTCGCAATGGGATGCTCCGCACCTCTCCGCCTGCAATTATCACGCTGTATGGGTGTATTGGATATGTCGGGCTCGGCGATAATACCACATCACCCGGGCCTGTGATTGCAAGCGCAAGATGGGACAACCCCTCCTTTGCGCCAATGGTGACTATTGCCTCGGTCTCAGGGTCTATCTCCACATTGTATCTGCGCTTATACCAGCCTGCGATTGCATGCCTCAGTTTTGTAATGCCTTTTGAGGCAGAGTAATGGTGATTGCGCGGGTTCCTTGTAGCCTCCACCATCTTATCCACTATATGCTTTGGCGTGGGCATATCAGGATTGCCCATGCCGAGGTCAATTATGTCCTCGCCCCTGTGCCTCGCCTCAATCTTCATAGTCGTTACAATACTGAAGACATAGGGCGGAAGCCTTTTTATCCTTGCAAACTCTTCCATTGTCGCTTCGCTCCATTGAAAAATGAAAATTCTAAAATGAAAAATTAAAATTTAGAAAATCTCTTAACCATATTTTGCACTTTGCATTTTACAATTTGCATTTTGCAATGCCTAAGTAATAATCATCTCCTCTGCATTAAACGAACTCCTGACAAACGGCCCTGATGCCACCTTTAAAAATCCCTGCTCCCCTGCTATCTCTTTGTATTTATCAAATACCTCTGGCCTTACATATTCATAAACAGGCAGATTCTCTTTTCGCGGCTGAAGATACTGGCCAATGGTAATAAAATCACAGCCAACACTTCTTAAATCCTTCATCACATCAATTACCTCTTTCTCTGCCTCTCCTAAGCCGACCATTATCCCTGACTTTGTATAAATAGCAGGGGACATCTCTTTTATATTCTTTAAGACTATCAAAGACCGTTTGTAATCTGCCTGCGGCCTTACAATTGGATAAAACTTTGGCACTGTCTCCATATTATGATTAAATATATGCGGCCTTGCATCAATCACCTTTTTAAGCGCATCTTTTGAGCCATTAAAATCCGGTGTTAATACCTCAATAATCAAAGAGCGGTTATAATCCCTCAGACGCATTACCACCTCTGCAAATAGCCTTGCACCTCCATCGGATAAATCATCCCTTGTAACAGAGGTAATTACAACATGCTTTAAATTAAGCCTTTTTACAGCCTCCAAAATCCTTTCAGGCTCTGATATATCAGGAGGCATGGGCTCTCCATTTTTCACAGAGCAGAAGCTGCATTGCCTTGAGCAGACATCACCGAGTATCATAAAGGTCGCAGTAGGCTTTGAAAAACAGTCCGAAATATTCGGACACCTCGCAGACTCGCAGACAGTATTAAGCCTCAAATCTCGCAGCAATCCCTTTGTCCTGTGAAGGGACGGATTAATCTGTACCCTCTTTGTGCTCCACTTTGGGATTCTTTGAGCTATATTTGCCATTTTTGTTATTAAAAACAATATATTATAACAAGGTCATAGCATTTGTCAAATATTTCCGTATAGTTTTAGGAAAATACACTGGCGTAATTCCAAAAGGAAAAACATCAACTGAATTCATAAGAGAACTAAGAAGCTCAATCTTTGAAGTTAGAAAAGTAATTAAATAGGCTTGTAGACAGTAATAAAATCAACCTTGTCAAAATCATAATCATTAGAAGCAAGGTGACCGATGTTGAACTCTTTCATAATTTGTAAAATAAG
>JACPZJ010000125.1 GCA_016195585.1 Nitrospirota bacterium
CCATGCTGTCAGTGGTTGCAATTTTCTCTGTCCCGCCTTTTCCAAGGCTAACTATCATAGACTTTTTCCTGCCGAGCCTCATGTCAATTATTTCAGGATTAACATCCTTCTTCACGATATAAAGGTCTGAATCTACCTGACCTTCAACTACCAATATGCCTAATCCCCATGCGGCATTTATCATCAGTGTGTCAGTATCTCCTTCTGGATTTGCAGAATAAATAACACCGCTTGATAATGCATCCACCATTAACATACAGCCCGCCGCCATTTTTAACTTCCCGATTTCATATCCTAATTGCCTCTGATATGAAACAGCCCCTTCAGAAAATAGACTTCCAACAACCCTCTTGTAAGCCTCTAAGATTGCCTCTCTATTGAGGGGGACATTTAAAACGCTCTCAAATTGTCCGGCAAAGGAGAATTCACTGTCTTCTTCCTCTGCGCTGCTCCTTACAGCAAAAAAACAGCTCTCTCCGCTCTCTGCTTTAATCTTCTCAATGGCCTTATCAACGGCAATTTCAAGGTCAGCGGGGATTTCAGAGTTTATTATCAGCCCCTGCAATTCCTTCAGTTGTGATTCTGTGGCATCGGTATTAAGGGCTTCAATCCTTTCCTTAAGATTGTTATGCCTTATCAGTTCATCAAAGGCAATGGTTGTTATGGCAAAGCCCCCGGGGATATTGATTTTCAAAAAATTCTTCAATTCAGATAGGTTAGAATTCTTGCCGCCGACCACAGAATACTTATCCCATGTGAGATTCTCATAAAAGATAACCATTTCCCCTGATGATGGAGGCACACCGTATATCATCCTTTTGATCTGTTCATCAATGTTGTTAAATACATCATGTAGCTGCGGGTATTTATTCTCAGTGAGGATGTCAAATCTATGGAGTGAATCACTGACAGCAAATGTGAGCTCTGAATAAACACCCGTGATATAATTGATGTCAAAGAGATATTCGCCGCTCAGTTTTTCTCCCATCTCAGTAATTATCTCCAGTGCCCTGTTGTTGCTGTTCAGGACTTCCCTGAATCCTTCAAAGAGAAGTTCAAAGGGCAACTGACTCTCTTTATGCCTGAGAAGGGATTTCAATTTTTCTATAATCTTTTTCATCTTTTTCTGTTCAATGCCCTTTGGATAGATGACTTCAACTCCTTTATCTTTAGAGGTTTCGGAAAGAAGTCATGCACCTCTCCCCTCAATGCCTCTATGAGTGTATCAAGATTTGCAAAGGCGGTGATCATTATCACCTCTGTATCCGGATAAAGTCTTTTCACAGCCCTTAAGACCTCCATGCCGTCTATACCCTTCATCTTGTAGTCGGTAACAACAACATCAAACCTTTTCTCCTTTAACCTTGACAGCGCCGGCTCCGCATTTAAAAATGTCTCCACAATATAGCCTTCCTGCTCAAGGGACATCTTTGCCATGTCACAGACAATCTTTTCGTCATCAATTACCATAATCCTGTATTGGCTCATTTCCTTCCTCCAGCATATTCTCTTTCACACTTTATTCTGTCCACTACTTTTGCAAACTGGCAACTCTATGATAAAGGTAGTTCCAACTCCCACCTCGCTTTCAACTCTTATACCCCCTTTATGATTTTTAATTATTCCGTAACTGACCGATAATCCAAGCCCTGTCCCTCCCTCTCCCTTTGTGGTGAAAAAGGGATCAAATATATGGGGTAAAAACTCAGGCGGTATGCCCTTGCCTGTATCAGCAATACTTATTTCTATAAAATCTTTATCCTTTCCTGTCATCGTTGAAATAAAGAGATTGCCCCCCTCCGGCATGGCCTGAACAGCATTGCTAATAATATTTACAAGGACCTGCTGTATTTGATGTTCATCAATGAAGACATGAAGAAGCCCATCATCAAGGTTTAATTTAACATCTATATTTGATACCTCTATTGTATTACGCATAAGTTTAAAAGACTTTTCTATCACCATATTTATATCTGTCTCTTTTAGATCTGGCTTTCTTAATCTGGAAAAATCCAGCAGATTTTGAACAACCTCTTTAATCCTCTCCGCTTCCTTGCCCACCTTATTCATAAAATCAATTCTTTCTTCACTGCTTAATTTTTTGTAAAGTTCCGTATATGTTTGGACAATCATGGAGATGTTGTTAAGAGGATTTGTAATTTCATGGGCAACACCTGCAGTGAGAACTCCGATGGAAGCAAGTTTTTTGGACTGAATGAGCTGCTCCTCACGGTTCCTCAGTTCCCCGGACATGGAATTAATGGCTGCAATAACAGAGCCAAATTCATCATTGGATTTTATGCCTTCAATTTTATTGAAATTCCCCTCTGATATGGATTTTGCCTGCCTCTCTATCTCCCTGAGAGACCTTAAAATCCTCTGTGAGACAAAATGGCTCACAACCACAGCCGTTATGAGTATTGCCCAGAAGGAGTAAAAAAGGATTCGCTTTGAATTCGAGATAATATCATTGACGGCGTTTCGCTCAAGGCGGGTAATGGATTCAGAGAATCCCTTTAGTTTTTTGCCTTCTGCCCTAAGTTTTGCCTCCAGTTGTATATCGTCTGATTTAGCCCTTCTGACTTCCTCAATTACCTCTGAATATTCCTTTAAATATAATTCCTGTTCTTGCAGATTTTTTTCACCAATAACACGAATTATATCATCCTTTGCAAGCTCTATGGACTTGGCTGTGTCATCTATCTTCTTCCTGATATCAGAGAGAGCGCTCTCATCGTGATATAAAAAATAATTTTTCTCTGAAAGCCTCATCTCAAGGAATGATGCATTCAGGTCATCCGCTATCTCTACAAACCTCAGCTTTGTAAGGATGAGATTCAGGTTCTGGAATGCAAAAATGCCTATCAGGACAATCAGGGCAACATTAAAGATATTGGATAGTATGATCTTCTGTTCTATCTTCACATTACTAAAAAATGAAATAATTTTAATGGCTGCCTGCTATTGCTAAAAGCACAGAAGGCCTCATTATGAGCTGAAGGGTCATCTGCAGCGCTACCGCAAGGAGTATAAATGCAAGAAAGAGTTTCAGATGCTCGCCTTTTAATCTCTTTCCAAAGAACACCCCTATCTGCGTTCCTATCGTTGAGCCCAGCAGCAAAAGCACAGCAAGTATAAAGTCCACTGAATGATTGGTATATGCCTGAAGAAAAGTAACTTCAATGGATGTAAATAAAATGATGAACAGGCTTGTTCCAATCACAACATGTATGGGCATCCTCAGCATATAAACCATCACAGGGATCATCAAGAATCCACCGCCGACACCCATTATGCCTGCAAGAATGCCGACGATACCTCCAAGAAAAATAGGCACAAAGAGAGAATGGGCAACACCTGATTTCTCAAAGTATGTCTGGAGTGGAAGGTTCTTAAGAAATCCTGCCGGTTTGGAATCCCCTCTTTCATAATGGCCTGTATGCCTTCTTCTCATCTTAGAAAGGGTATCCATGAGCATAAAAGCTCCGACTATCCCGAGTAGAATAACATAGGTTATCTTTATTAAAAAATCCGCATTTCCCATGGCAGTGAGAATCTTCAATGCCCCTGCCCCTATGAATCCACCAAAAAAACTTCCGATAAGAAGACACCAACCCATCTTGAAATCTACATTGCCGAGCTTATAGTGCGCATAGGCTCCGGATGTTGCTGAAGCCACCATCTGATTGGCGCCTGTTGCAACTGCAACAGTTGGTGTTATGCCGAGCATCATCAATAACGGCGTAATTAACCAGCCGCCGCCCACACCAAAGATGCCTGTGAGTATTCCCACAATAAGCCCGATTCCTACAGTCATAAAGCTATTGATACTGGTTAAAGCAACAGGTAAATAGAAATACATTTTCCCTCCGATTGGTCACTTCACCACAAGAACAGGGCATGAGGCATTCATTATCACCCTCTCTGTTGTGCTTCCCATAATCGCCTTGCTGACGCCTCTCCACCCATGCGCCCCCATAACAATCAAATCATTTTTCAGCATTTTTGCTGACTCTATAATTTTTTCCCCAGCGTGTCCATCACGAACATCTGTCTTTATTGCTATTCCATATCCTGAGCCTATCTCCCTTGCCACATCTATAATCTTCTGTGCCTCCTCCAAAAGGCCTTTCTTAATTGATTCTGTTTTTAAAAATTCTATCATCTCTTCATAATGGGGAATGACATACAGAACTGTTATTTCAGCATTATCAACCTTTGATAATTTGCATGCCCTACCTAATGCCTTTTTGCTGAATTCCGAACCATCAAAAGGAACAAGGATGGATTTATACTCTCCTGTGCATTCAGCGCATGGTTTTTTGACCACCATCACATCACAGGTGGCATTGACAATCACCTTTGATGTAACACTTCCCATGATCAGCCTCTTAATCCCCCTTCTGCCATGAGTGCCCATGGCTATGAGGTCTGCCTTCTTTTCCCGTGCAATGTCAACTATAACATCTGGCGGCTCACCCTCGCACACAAGTGATTCTACCTGTACGCCAAATTCAGATAAAACCATATCCTTAGTTTGATAGCAGACCTCTTTACCAAGCTTAAATCTTCTTTCCCTCTGCTCTGGCGCAAGAGTAAATTCCTCTTCATCAAAATAGACAGCATGGACAAGGATAATCTTTCCGCTGTGCCTCTTTATCCAGTTTGAGGATTCCATGAGCGCTGCCCTGCTAAACTCAGAGCTATCAAAGGCTACCAATATATTTTTATACATATTTTATCCTTTCACCTTTTGTCATTTAATTTTTAATTTTGCATCTTGCATTTTTAATGCCCTCCCCCGCCCTTTCTGAATATCATGCCAACACCAAAACCCGCAGCCAGCGCTGCGACTATGGATATAATTCCATATATAGCGCCGTTGTTTTTTGCCATATTTGCAAGGGTCTTTACAATACCAACCTGCTCCACTACCATCCTCGCCTCTGCCTTTTCAACCACTTTTTTATCCTTAACAGCATAAACAGTAACAAGATATTCATCAGGAGTGGCCTGATACGGCCAGTTTAGCTTGATTGAATAATTCTGTCCGCTCTCTGTTTGATTTAATATAATCTGCCCGAAGGATATTGCATAAAGCCTTGAAAGCTCCTTAAATTTTACAAACTCATTAAACCACCTATTCTTTTCATCCTCATCATTAACCTGTGCAACCTCTATATGTTTTTTAAGCGCTGGATAGCCAATAACATATCTGTCCATCTCATCCTGACTTAGTATATCATTAATTTTTTGCGTGCTGTGAAGGAAATATAGATTTGACGCGCGGTCAAATTCCAACTCTCCCACATTCATCCATAAAAGCCCTGCCGCCTTTCCTTTTCTTCGCAGTATCTGCTGTGCCTCAGGAGAGGTTATTTTAATTACAATATCTGTGCCTGGAGCTGATGCCCCGCTTACATTAACCTCGCTTCCATGGTAGAAAAAGTCTATCTTTATGTGGTCGTGGTTTACCTTTGTTGTCAACTGTGCAGACAACTCGCCTGCAAGAGCGGAATTTAAGATTAAAAATTTAAAAATAAGGAATACCACAATTTTGATTTTTGATCTTTGATTTTTGATTTTTTGCATCAGTGCCCTCCTGCCTGTGATAAAAGTAACGAGGGTGTCAATGTGAGCTCCAACACTATCTTTACGGTTACTATAAGAACGATGCCTGCAAGGAGAATCCTCAACTGCTCGCCCTTTAACTTCCTTCCAAAAACAGTTCCAATCTGGGCTCCTAATGTAGAGCCTAAAAGCAGCAGCGCCGCAAGGATGAAATCCACTGTGTGATTTGTATATGCCTGAAGGAATGTAACCTCTATACATGTAAAGAGTATCTGGAAGAGGCTCGTTCCCACAACAACATGCATGGGCATCCTCAGGATATAGACCATCACAGGCACCATCAAAAAGCCGCCTCCAACGCCCATTATGGCAGCAAGGATGCCGACAAACCCGCCGAATACTATGGGTATAAGCGCAGAGTGTGCAACGCCTGATTTCTCATAATGGGTCTGAAGAGGCAAGGATTTTAGGAGCCTTCCAATGGCTGATTCTTTCTCAGCCTTGACCCCTGACCCATGACCCTTTGACTTCTTTCTTATGCCCTGAAGACTTTCAATAAACATGTATGCGCCCACAAGCCCAAGCATCAATACATAGGTCATTTTTATCACAAAATCCGCATTCCCCATCGCCCTGAGAATCTTTATGGCCTGAACCCCCATAAGTCCTCCCACAAAACCGCCTATCAGGAGATGAAAGCCCATTTTAAAATCTACATTCCCAACCTTCCAGTGTGCGTATGTCCCTGAGGTTGACGCTGCCACTATCTGGTTTGAATCCGTTGCCGCTGCTACTGTTGAAGGTATGCCAAGCATTATCAGAAGCGGTGTCATCAGAAACCCTCCGCCAACGCCAAAAAGCCCTGAAAGTATTCCAACTGCCAAACCAAGCCCGATAGGATAAAAAATATTAATACTCGTCAGGGCTACAGGTAAATAAAAATACATTAAATCCATAAAATCCATTAAGAAACCTCCTTAACATTCCTCGCCATTGTTACTATTGGCCTTGATACGGTTCTTACGACCTCTTCAGCTCTTTTGCTGAAACGTCTTCATTAATGCTTATTTTCAGCTTCAGGAAATCTTTTATCGCTGTGGTTATATCCTTTTTCGTGATATAGATATCTGCATCAACCCCTGATTCACGGCAGCTTTTAAAAAGAGAGGCAATCTTCTCATCAGCTTAATTATTTATTTCTCCCAAAAATAATAAAAATTGTACCACTGTTCCGGATATTTTCTTACATATTGCTCAAAAACCATCACCATCCTTTCCATATTTATTTTTAGATCCCTCTCTTCATCGCCTGTATCTTCAATCTCTATCTCCTCCTCTGCTACTGTGTGATAGAGGCCATTATTATCCATAACGGTAAAGGCAGGAATAACAGGGCTCTTTGTCTTCATGGCAATCAGCATGGGGCCTCTCGGAAAATAGGCAGGTTTGCCAAAAAAATCTATCAGCATCCCTTTTCTCTCAATATCCCTGTCACCCTGAATTGTTACCAATTCATTTTTTTTTAAGGCCTCGTGTATCCTTAGAATAAATGTCGGGTCATTCTTTCTGATATGAATAGTATTTATCTTATTCTTTTCCCTCACCTTACCGAGGGTGGTATTTATATTGTCAGATTCATAAGGAGACTTTATTACATTTGTCTTAAAACCTGTTAATTGCAGGCACAGGGCTCCGAGCTCCCAGTTGCCAAGATGGGCTGTGATAATAATAGCCCCCCTCCCCTTTTTTAATGCCCTCTCAATTATCTCCCTTCCCTTAATCTCAGATACAAAGGTGTTAAGATTATTTTTATCCAGCCGAAACAGCCTAAAAAAGTCCAGAAGGTATCTCCCCCAGTTCTGCCAGATTCTCTGGGCAATCCTTCTCACATCTTTTTCATTCGCATCCTTACCCAGAATAATCCTGATATTTTTATATTGCTCCTCCCTCATTCTTTTTATAAAAAAACAAAGGGTAAAGGCAATAGCCTTTCCTATGCCGTTTGCCGCAGGTTCAGGGAAATACAATGCCCCAAAGGCAATCAGTTTATATATAATATTTCTATCTATAAAGTAGGTCTGGGAGGCTTTACTCTCTGAGGGGTTATTTATCATCTTATTATTTACAGCCATGATATCTCAAAATATCCGCTTAATTATATATTATTTTATAAAAAATAAAAGAAAAAAA
>JACPZJ010000126.1 GCA_016195585.1 Nitrospirota bacterium
TGAGGTGAAGCATCACCATCTACATCGGTCGCTGCACCTATACTAAAACCAGCCGGAACAGTGCCAGCCGCTACTGCAAGTACCGCATATTCTCCATATGATGCATCTCCAAGGGGACTCCATTGAACCCTTGCACCATAACAATCTTTCAAAGTTCCTGCCCCTCCAGGCAGCCATGTCAATTTTGTTTTAATAGGGGTACCTGCAGGAGCTTTTGGAAGTGTGGCATAGCTATCGGCTGCTTTGGCTGCACAGACTGCTGTAAGAGCAAATGCTGAGCCGAGGTTTGCAGTCTCACCCTTCTTTATTGCATCAATACTAACCGGCACCTCTGCCAGCCTTGCCTTGTACTGATAGTTGATATACATCGGTATCGCCACTGCGGCAAGGATGCCGAGGATGGCGACAACTATCATCAATTCAATTAATGTAAAACCCTTTTTGTTCTTTAATGACTTAAACATCTTAAAATCCTCCTTTTGATTTTGTAAGGGTTCAAAATTTTGAACCCTTACATTATTAATATAAGACCATTTTATTTTTTTGCCCCTTCTTCCTTCACCTCCTTCTGGAGCTGCCCCCTCACCCTTCCCTCTCCCCATCGGGGAGAGGATTAAGAAGAGGGGGCTATATTTTTTTGGCATTTTTAATGTTGAAATTCATTTTGTAGGGGTTCAAAATTTTGAACCCCTACTACATTATTATTTCTCATTTTGTAGAACCCCTACATTATTATTTCATTGCCTGATTAATTATATTGCACTTTTTATGCCAGAAGGTGGTGAAAGGGGCTGAAACAAATTTTCTTTGCAAATCAATATATTATATTGCAGGGACATGGCATGCCATGTCCCTGCGTGTCTGATTTTCTACAATCTTTGACCCTAAAACTGACAATTTTTGGCAGTGGCTCTTATAATTATCTTATCCAATTTTCTATTTTTATCCCCTCAATTCTCTCAAAGTGATTTGTGTTATCAGTAACCATCACAAGACCATTAGACAATGCGACGCCTGCAATCAAAATATCTATATCATCTATCAGATTACCAGATTTTTTAAGAGACGCATATATTTGACTTGAAGCTAAAACACTGGCTTTATCAAGATTAATAATATCTGCTAACTCGCAGAATTTTTCGAACTCATTGATTCTTCTATTTGCATTTACACTTTGAAATCCGCTAACAATTTCATAGTAGGATATTATAGAAATAGCTATTGAATTGATATTGTCCGAAACCTTGTCTTTCAGACTCTCGTTACCTTTAAGGTAAAATGAGATAATGTTGGTATCCAAGAGATACTTATTCACAATATCCTTTCTCTAAAAGTCCTTTTACGTCTTGATTGAATTTCTTCCAGCACTCCAGCTTCTTCAGGTGACATACCTTTCCAAATACCAAAAAACTTCAATGCAGTGTCACGGCTGCCTTTAGCTTCTCCCCTTTTACTTGCAATATTTATTCTAAAGGAATGAATAATATTATATAGTTCTGCAATTTTATCTTCGGGTATTTTCTCCACCTCCATTTTTATCTTTTCCTTAATGCTGCCCATATTATCACCTCCATGTTCTCAGTAGGGTGGGCTGCGCCCACCATCTGGGTTTTGCCCACCGTTTCATCTGCCATTATTATTTGGTGGGCATAGCCCACCCTACTCTACTGACAATTTTTGGCAGTTATACTAAATCTATATCTCCCCTGCTTTTTTCAAAACAGCCTATGGCGGGTTCAGGTTTGTAACCTGAACCAAATATTTCATAATGGCACCGGCTCAACAATAATTTTACTATCAGGATTTGCAGATGACCACACCCATTCTTCCGGTCTTTTAACATATTGCTTACGCACTGGATTTGCATGAATGTAATTTATCTTTTGGAAAAGGAACTCTTCACTTTCAATAATCTTAGGCATATTTGTTTTTGCCCAAAATTCATATTTACCAGTTTCTATCTCAAAAAGGCTTAAAACATTCGGCTCGGTTGCAATAATATTTTTCTGAATCTCCTTTGAAGTAAACTTTTTAAAATCCCTTACAAATACTATCATATCAGATGCTGAAGCAATTAAATGAATGTGATTGAGCATAAACACATAGGCATACAATTTTAGTCCTTTTTGTTTCTGGCAATATTTTAACGAATCTGCAAGTATCTTAAAGCGATTATGCCTATCGAATATGTAATACCAGTTTCTGACAGTAAATGTAAGATAATAAATACCTAAAGTAAGTTCTATATTAATCCTTATTGACGGCATATACAAAATTTAAGGGTTCAGGTTGCAAACCTGAACCCGCAGAAGCTATCTCTTTAAGCAGCCTGTAGAGTTCTAATATCACTCTCTATTTCCCTTATCTCAGCTTCAATGTTTTTTAGCTCAATCAGGTCTTCCCATGCGGGATGTTCAGAAATCGCACCTTCTTTAATTTTGCTCTCTAATTCTTCTACAGTGTTAACTTCATGCCTTGCGAGAATCTCAATCCTTTCAATCTGGAGATTTCTTTTTTTTTCTTTCATGGCGAGGGTAGAGCCGAGTTTAATAAACTCCTCTGGAGACATTGCATATTTTTTTGATAATCTTTCAATTGTTTCTATATTACCCATTTAATCATTCACCTCTTTTATTTTATTTATCATACATTAAATTAACCTTTGCTCTAAAATTACAATTTTCAGTAGTGGGCTGCGCCCACCGTTTCATCTGCCATTATTATTTGGCGGGCACAGCCCACCCACTGGCGGGTTCAGGTTGCAAACCTGAACCCGCAGAAGATGCCTCCTATATATTCGTTGGAATTTTTCTTTTACTTGCATGAAGGATGGTAACGCCTATAACCTCTCCTTTTTCATACCTAATAATTATATCATCATCAGTAAGCTCGCTGTCATCGGCGTGACTTGGTTTCTTAAAGTTTAAATACAGAACATCAGCCTCTTCATCGTAGCTATACCAAATACGCTTATAAGGAATGTTCAACAATTTGGGAGTAAGGTTGACAATCTCTTTTACATCTATCGTGGCCATAATTTCATTCTCCTTTGGACTTGCTTAATTTTTCTCGTCAAGAAGGCTGTAATCACAAATCCATCTTCTCTGCTTACTTCTTTATATACTACTACCATATATTTCCCTTGCTCAATTTCTTTGATTGCAAGTAATTCGTTATCATTGCCCTCATAAATGGCTTCGGGATCCTGAACAGTTTCAAGTACCTCAAAGTAATATCCTGCCATTTCTGAATGCTCTTCGGTAATATGGAGCCATCTTTCTTCGGTCAATCTTATCAGCACATCATTCTTAGATTGAACTATCTTCATGTTAGGCTAAAAGCAGCAGTAGGGTGGGCTGCGCCCACCATCTAAGTTTTGCCCACCGTTTCATCTGCCATTATTATTTGGCGGGCACAGCCCACCCTACCCCTCAAACACCTCTTTTATCTCCACTATTAAACCTTCTATTACATTTGATTTCACAATGCCTGTCTTCCTTGCCTTGCAAAGCTCTTTGTATATGCCATTTTCAATCGCCAATACCTCTACAGCCTTTTCCTGCGGAAAGACCAGCCAGTATTCCTTCACCCCGTATTTTTCATAAACCTCACGCTTCTCTATTGTGTCATAAGATGCGGATGAAGGGGAGACAATCTCTACAACTAAATCAGGGCTTCCTATTATTGCAGCCTCTTTAATAATATCCAATCTCTTATTGCTGATAAAAAGAATGTCTGGCTGGACAACAACATCATCGGCAAAGACAACATCAGTAGGCGCAACCAGAACCTCGCCGAGTTTTTTATCCCTAACATATTTGTTAATAAAAAAACTCAGGTTATTTAATATTCTTTGATGAATTGTAAAAGGCGCTGGAACCATGATAAGCTCTCCTTTCATCACCTCATACCGCTTCTCGTCCTCTATCAGGAGATAGTCATTGTAGGTATATTTTTTTTGAGCTGTAATGGCGCTCATGTTCATCTCTCCTTTAACACTCGGAAGAAAAATTAAATTATCCCACATGTGCCCGCAAAACTTTACCTACTTCTTTAACTTCCAAATCATGTTTTATTAATCTGGCTTTCATCTCTTCAATCTTTCTCACTGTCTTACGGTCATAGTATCTCTCTCCACAATTAAGACAGACTAAAACCTCTATCGGAATTAATACAATATCTCTATCCACTTTGATTTCTTCTTCTACTATTTTCGTTTGAATCTCTGAACTCTTACAAATCACGCATCTCATACCTTTCTCCTTTCAAATTCTATCCATTTATCAGGGTCAGGCTGGTAAACTGTTATAATTATAGCCATATCATCATGTTTTGAATATGCACAAGCTATATGTAATGGCCTATCTGTATCTGTTCTTCCATACACAAGACAACTTGGATAAGGTTCATCATCGGAATAATTCTCAATTATTTTTCCATTGAGTACAGCCTCAAAGACTTCTTCCTCTTTAATTTCACCAAACTCTTCTAATTCCATTTCGTCTCTTGCATGTTTAGTATACAGCACCTTTCCTAATTTAAAACAGTTCCGTATTTTTTCTAACATAAAATTTAACAGGCCGGTGCCATTATTATTTGGTTGGCGCAGCCCACCCTACTGCTTACTCCTTCTTCTCCTGCGCTGTTTCGCCGCGGGGTATCTGTAATATCTGGCCGGGGTGGAGTATCTTAGGATCCCTTATCTGGGAGCGGTTGCCTTCGTAGAGGAGCTTCCATTTTGAGGCATCGCCATAGACTTCCTCTCTCCCTGCAATGGACTCCAGTGTATCCCCTTCTTTTACCTGATATGCGCTCAGTAGGGGCGAACGGCCGTTCGCCCCTACTCCTTTACCTTCTGTATCACCCTTCTTCTTTTTTTCATTCTCTTCTAATTGCTTCATCTTTGACTTAATTCGTTCTTCTTTATCAGGGTCGCCAAAACTTGCATCTTTGTATTTTGCCTTTAGCTTGTCATTCTTTGGGTCTATCTCAAGGGATTTCAGCCATGCCTCTCTTGCATCATTCTTCCTTAATTTTTTAAGATATATATCTCCAAGATGCTCATACATAACAGGGTCGTCTGCAGCTATTGTAACTGCCTTTTCAAGTATCTCCAATGCATCATCCACCCAGCCCTTCTGGAAATATGCCCATGCAAGGCTGTCTAAGTAATAGCCGTCATCAGGTTTTATCTGCAGCGCCTTCTTGATTAATGATATCGCCTCATTCAGATTGATCCCTTTTTCTGCATAGGTGTAGCCGAGATAGTTTAAGGCATTTGCATGTTTTGGATTAAGCTTAATTGTTTCTTTCATTTCAATAATACAGTCCTCTTTCTTGTTTATCTTATCGTATGCAACACCAAGATTAAAATGAAGCTCGTCTATTTTGGGGTCTATTTTTATGCCTGCAATTAATATGTCTATAGCATCTGTGTACTTCTCAATCTGGATATAGGTTACGCCAACAAATAGATACACCTCTGCCTTGTCAGGCGCCTGCTGAACCGCCCTCTTGAAATTCTCAAGCGCCTCTTCGTATTTTTTCTCCTTGCTATAAAGGAACCCGAGCCGTATTATTGCATCCACATTTTTGGGATCTGCTTCTACGACCTTCTTGTATTCTGCCTTGGCCTTGTCATTCTCCTTAAGGTCTTCATATATGGCGGCAAGATAATACCTTACCCTCATGTCATCGGGCTTTATCGTCAATACCCTGTTAAACTGCTCCACTGCCTCTTTGTATTTCTTTTGCTCCACATACACAAGCCCTATTCTAAGATGTGTGTCAGGATTATTCGGATCAAATTCTAATATCTTCTCTAATTCAATCAGGGCATTATTAAGGTCATTCTGCTGGAGATATAATTGTATCAGCCTGTTTCCCGCCTCCCTGTCATGGCTGTCAACCTCATCAAGGAGTTTCCTATACTCTTTTATGGCATCAGCATATTTCTCTTTTGCCTCATATACCATGCCAATGCCGATATAGGCAGGCTTAAAGGCAGGATCAACTTTTAATGCCTTCTTATAATAACTGATTGCCTTCCCCATCTTTTTTCTATCAAAGGCAATACGGCCGAGATAATAGTAGCCGAGCGGAGAAGACGGGCTAATCTTTATCCCTTTATTAATTATCTCATCTGCCTCATCGTATCTCTTTAAAGAGCCGTATAACAGGCCGAGATTGAGGTATGCCTCTACCTTATATGGATTTAACTCAATCACCTTTTTGAATATCCTGATGCCGTCCTCAGCCCTTCCGGTGTTTGAATACAAATCGCCTAATAGTATCAGCGCCGGGTGATATTCAGGATCAATCTGGATCGCCCGCTCTGCAAGGGGAATCGCCTCTTCTACCTGCCCCTTTCTTGCCAAAAGATAAGACAGCCTGATAAGCAGGAGCGGGGAATCCTTATCAAGTTCAAGGGCATTTTTATACTCCTTTATCGCCTCGTCTATATCCTCAAACTCAAATTTATATCCAAGGATAAAGTGATAGTATGCCTCGGGGTTGGAAAGCCTTGTTTTTTCCTCTGTAATAGCCTTTTCTTCTGGAGTAGGGGCGCGGGGCACCGCGCCCCTACTTACAGGCGAGGGGGCAGTTGCACAGGAGTTAAGAAATAAAACCCCTGAAATTAAAAGAAAGAAAATAAGATAAGTGTATGAGGTTATTACTCTTTTCATATTTTAATTTAAACATAATATGTATACTAAGTCAAGGCCGAAGAGGGGTTTTGCTCTGCATCCTCCGGTGTATTGGGCTGTGGCTCTTCCTCCTTTAGCTCATGAAATTCCTTTAAAGTAGGAAGGTCTGACAGGTCTTTTAAGCCAAAGTATTGCAGAAATTCAGGGGTTGTGCTATACAGTATGGGTTTTCCCACAATATCCATCCTGCCGACAATCTTAATAATCTTCCTCTCAAGGAGGGTCTTTATTACACCTCCTGAGTCCACACCCCTTATCTTTTCTATCTCAGGCCTTATAATCGGCTGCTTATAGGCAATTATAGCAAGGGTCTCAAGCGCAGGTTTGGAGAGCTTTGACGCTAACTTTATCTTGTTCAGCTTTTTTATCCATAGCGCATACTCAGGCCTTGTTGTAAGCTGATAACCGTTTGCCACCTCAACAAGCTGCAGGCCATTATGCTCCCTGTTAAATTCATCCTTTAATTCAGATGCAAGCGTCTCAATGGTCTTTTTATCTGCCCCATCAATAACATCCTTTATCCTGTTTAAGGTAATCGGCTCGCCTGATACAAATATCAGCGCCTCCATTATTGCCTTTATCTCTTTATCATCCATTTAGCTCTGCTCCTTCCGACTTAAATATCCTTATAGCATCAAATTCCTTTACCTGCTGTATCCTTACAAGCCTCAGCTTTACAAGCTCAAGCAGCGCAAGGAATGTGGCGATCACCGCCATCCTCGTCTTATCATTCTCAAATAGCGAATCAAAGGATATGCTCTGTATATTCTCAAGCCTCTCCATTACTATATTCATCCTGTCCTTTACAGAGAGCTCCTCTGAGGTAAATTCAATGGCTGTCTTTTCAGGCAGCCTTTCAATAACTACCCGCAATGAGTCCAAAAGATCAAAGAGGCTGAAGTCAAAGAGCGTCGGTTCTGCCTCTGGAGGGCCATATTCTTTAAAGCTCTCCTCCCTCCCAAACACATCCCTCCAGCGGCTCTCCCTCTCCTCAAGGAGCATCGCAGCATCCTTGAATCTTTTGTATTCTGTAAGCCTCCGCACAAGCTCTGCCATCGGATCATCGCCATCTTCATCATCCTCATCTGTTTCAGATGGCGGGAGGAGCATCTTTGATTTGATATGTATCAACGTTGCAGCCATCACGAGAAACTCGCCTGCTATGTCAAGATTCAGCGTCTTCATCAGGTCAATATATACAAGGTACTGCTGTGTAATCAGCGCAATGGGTATATCGTAAATACTCACCTCATTCTTTTTTATGAGATGAAGCAGCAGATCTAATGGCCCTTCAAACATCTCAAGTTTTACTTCGTAGCCTGTATTCTCCATAATCATCCCTTTCAACCTTTCAACCTTTTTAACCTGAACAGGTCTTCCCTTTCCCTTTCAGAAAGGGTATTGCGGATATATTGCACCTCACCCTTTAATTTGGGAATTATTATCTCATTCAATGCATTGATCCGCCTTGTCGCCTTTTTTATCTCCTCGCCGATTATCTTCAGTCTGTTCTCCTCAGAAACCATTTTCAAGATAAGATCAACCACCTTTTCAAAGGCGCTGGCGCTGTCTTCTATAAATGTAGATGTAGCAACAAGGCCATAGCCCCTCGCATCAGGGCTTCGGGTAACCCTTTTATATTCTATCTCAGAGAACTTCGTGCCCCATATATTCTTTTCAACTATGTCAATTAGTATATCCCTCTTTGCTGCAAAAGAAGCAGAGGCTATCTTTTCCTTTCCATCCATTGCAATGGCAACAGTCAATCTATTCATAGCATCCTGCATGTCCGTCCTCAATTTGTCCCTCGCAGAGACAACAGCATCCATTATGGCAAAGAATTCCTTTACCAGCGCCTCCCTCTTGCTCCGCAGCAGGCTTAATCCCTCATCAGCAACGTCAATCTGATTCTTCTTTATAAGGAGGTTCATCCTTGTCGGGCTGACTGTTTCCATAATTTTAAAAAGGGTTCGAGGATTCAAGGGTTTTTAAACTACAGGGTTCAAGGATTCGTGGGTTCAAGGGTTCAAGATATTGAGTTTTTCCTTCACTTGTTCACTGGAACCCTTGACCACTTGTACCCTTCTTTTTCCTTGACCACTTGAACCCTATTTATAATACTTTTCCACAAACTCCTGCCTTATCCTTGTCAGGCTCTCCTTGGGCAGTATCTTAAACAATTCCCAGCCTAAATTCAAGGTTTCTTTTATATCCCTATCTGTATATCTCTGGCTGATGAATTTATTCTCAAACTCCTCTGCAAATCTCAGGAATTTCTTATCCATCTCGCTCAGGCCTGTCTCGCCGACTATTGCCTCAAGTCTGCGCAGGTCCCTGCCCTTTGCATAGGCGGCATAAAGCTGGTCAGCCGCATTCCTGTGATCCTCCCTCGTCTTTCCCTTGCCTATGCCGCGATTCATAAGCCGCGATAAGCTCGGGAGGGGATCAATCGGCGGATATATCCCCTTTCTGTAAAGCTCTCTGGATAATACTATCTGACCCTCTGTGATATAGCCTGTTAAATCAGGGATTGGATGTGTTATATCAGTATACATATACCCCGGATAGCCCCTCCTGCCCGGTATCTCCTCCCTCGCAGCGCCGATCTCCCTTAGCGCCTCACAATAATTCGTCATGTCCGTTAAGATTACCAGCACATGCATATCATAATTAAATGCAAGAAACTCTGCTGTCGTCAGGGCGCACCTCGGCGTAATTAATCTCTCAATGGTCGGGTCATCAGCGAGATTGAGGAAGATTACAGAGTTTTGTAATGCGCCGCTTGCCTCAAACTCCTCCTGAAAATAGGCGGCATCCCTGAAGGTAATGCCTGCGCCTGAAAAAATAGGAAGCTTCTGCCCCCTGACAAGTGTATTCAAGCCGTCAATTGTAGAAATGCCTGTCTGGATAAAATCAGATGGGTTGTCTCTTGCAACAGGATTTATGGGCATACCCACAATATCTGCACGAATCTCAGGTATTATCGGCGGAAGGCCGTCAATAGGCTCGCCTATTCCATTGAACCGCCTGCCGAGCATATCAATGGACAGATTCAGCTTTGCTGAATACTCGCTGAATCTCACAGATGTCCCTGCCACATCCATGCTCACTGTTGTCTCAAGGACCTGAACCACCGTGTATTTTTCGGATATCTCAATTACCTGACCGCTGCGGCTCCTACCGTCAGGCAGAACAATGGCAACCATCTCGCCAATGGACGCCTTTGGCACATTCTCTAAAAAGATGAGCGGCCCTGCAATCCTTGATACTGTTTTGTATTCGCGGGTGATTAAGTCCATAAATTAAAATCCTAAATCCTAAATTCTAAACAAATTTTAAATTCAAAATTTCTGAGGGCGAATACAAGATTCGCCCCTACAATCTGAATTATTTAATATCCTGTAGGGGCGAACTTTATGTTCGCACTCGTTAAGAAATTTGGGCTTATTGTTTTATTCCCATCTCCATCTTATTTATAATCTCCTTCGCCTTTTCAACAAACCCTTCTGTCTTCATCTCCTTCATCTGCACAAGATCATTCCTTGCTGGATGGCTGAGCGCATCCTCAAGTGCGGCGCCCTTTTTAAGCATTGCGTCAAGCTCTTTATAATACAACAGGAACGCCTTAAGCATCCAGTACTGCTTTGCAGGCGGGCAGAAGGCATCAGTCTCTGAAAAGGCATTCTGCCTTAAAAACTCCTCCCTTATCATCCTCGCCACCTCAAGTATAATCCTCTCTGAATCAGGTATGGCATCTATCCCCACAAGCTGGACGATCTCTGAAAGCCCCTCCTCTTTTTGTAAAAGGAGCATAAGCTCCTGCCTGAGGATGTTCCAGTCCTCGGCAATATTTTCTTTATACCACTCCTGCAGGTACTCTATATAAAGGCTGAAGCTTCTCATCCAGTTAACAGCAGGGAAGTGCCTCCTGTGGGCAAGGTCTGCATCAAGCGCCCACAATGCGCCTGCAATGCGCATGGACGCCTGTGTTACAGGCTCTGAGAAATCACCGCCCGGCGGAGATATGGCAGAGACTATTGAGATTGAGCCGAATCTCTCATCATTATTATTGCCGAGGCAACGTATCCGCCCCCCGCGCTCATAAAAGTTAGCAAGCCTCGTTGCCATATATGTTGGATAGCCCTCTTCACCCGGCATCTCCTCTAAACGGGATGATATCTCACGAAGCGCCTCTGCCCAGCGTGAGATACTGTCTGCCATCAAGGCTACATTATAGCCCATGTCCCTGTAATACTCTGCAATGGTAATCCCTGTATAAATTGATGCCTCACGCGCTGCAACAGGCATGTTGGATGTATTTACTATGAGGACTGTCCTCTTCATCAGGGGAAGCCCTGTGTATGGGTCAAGAAGTTCTGGAAATTCTGTAAGCACCTCTGTCATCTCATTCCCGCGCTCACCGCAGCCGACATATATAATAAT
>JACPZJ010000028.1 GCA_016195585.1 Nitrospirota bacterium
AGAACCGTCCCTTCTGACCCCCTGTGCCATTAGGCTGAACTTGCAGAAATGCACAAGGTTATTATTCTTTGTTACACGAACATTATAAGCAAAGCCAGTTGACAGAAGGCTTTTAATAAGTTTATCTGTCTTTGACACTTGGATTCGTTTATTGTTCAGATCGGCGCCTTTGCCTTTTTCTGCATAAAAAAGCTCTTTTCTAAACGGGTCATATACAATGCCCATCACTATATCCCCTTCTATCTCAAGGGCAATGGAGATGCAGACCATAGGATAGCCGTGGGCATAATTGGTTGTGCCATCAAGGGGGTCTATATTCCACTTGTATTCTGATGAATTGTATTTCTCTTTGCTCTCCTCAGCAAGTATTTCATGATGCGGAAACTTCTTTAGGATTATATCTATAATAGTTTTTTCAGAGAGCTTGTCAATTTCTGTAACAAGATTAACAATGCCTTTGCAGCGAGCAGCGCTGTTTTTTTAAATTCTTTCATCATGCCTCCGGTTTTTTTCTTATGTCATTCCGTATTCCCTCTTGTCATTCCGCACTTGATGCTGTCCTTCGCTACTCCGTAGCTGCGGAACAGCGTAGGATAGCGGAATCCAGTCTTTGGTTTCATTTTCATAATTTCCGCTTGTGAGTGAATAATAATGATAGAGTATAGCATAAAATGAATAAGCTTATGACAGGTTTCCATTTAATATTAAAAAAACTTGACAAAGTCAGGGGGGGGCAGAGTATAATATGATTTAAAATTGATTATTGGAGTCGGCGATGTTGGTGAGAAGAATTAAAACTTGCTTTAAACACATAATTCTTTTTTCAATATTTTTTTTATTTATGTCAGGGAATTCATATGGCACTTACATTTACCCAGGTCTAACTGAGGAGTTTGCAGATTGTTTATGGCAGATAGGACCCAACTATTCCTATGGATTACTGAAAGGTCAAACTATAACCCTACAATATAATACCCCACTTATTACTTATACAGCTCCAGAAACTGGCTCCTATAGATTTTTTGCTTATGATGGTGAAACTCATGAAGATTTATGGTACTGTCAATACCCAAGTGCCTATTACAATAAGGTGGGTTATTGTATAAAGAAACCTCCTCCTCTTGAGCTTGATGCTTGGCCATCTAATTATGTATGGAAATATATTGGACAATTTACAGTTTCGTTTGATTATGGGGGGGCACATTTTGTTACCATAACTATGGTTGGGAAACTATAGCTGTGTATTTTTACACCAAAAAACAAGATTGCGAAGTTGCTATAAACATTTCACCCTCAGAGGTCTGGCCGAAAGGCGCTGGAAATGATGACAAAACAACTTCAACAATTATGGTCTCAGCAACCAATCCACCGCCAGAAGGCTGCACTGTAAACTTTAAAGTAGAGCCTGTGACTACAATTGGGCACAATCATGATGGCAATAGGCCAAAAGGAACTGTAACCCCTGCTACTATTACCATACCGGGCGGCTCATCTGGCGCTGCATCAGCCGAATACAAGAGTTCTGAGGTTTCTGGTGAGGAGAAGATAATTGCAGAGGTGAACGGAGAAAAGAAAGGTGAAGCAACAGTTAGGGTGAAAGTGCTGGGGTTATTTGACTTTGGTGCAGGTGGTTCATATAGACTTACTGGAAGCACAAGCACAGGAGCACATCCAGCAAATCACTATGGAACAGATTCTACTATAGTAAATACCAACTATATGGCAAATGATTATTATGAGCAGTTTAGTGCAACAATTGGGATAAATGACATGAGCCTTCCTTGGGGAGGCCTGTTTGATATTGGGCCACCTTATGGGTCATTTTGGTCTACACCACACAGTTCTCACAGAAAATTCTCAAGGTGCATGCCCTAATGAGTGGATACAGGTGGATAGAAAAGAAATAGAGCGCATTTGTAAGGAAAATAGTGGGAGTCTTGTTCCTGAATCTACAATCCACTGTGAATTTTCACAGTAAGGAGATTTAGACATGTATAAAAAAATTTTTGTCATTGCTTTGATGATGGGAGTCATCCTTTTAACTTCGTTATCTTTTGCCCAGATACCATCTCCTCTTAAGGATGTAGAGGTATCTACAACAGCAACACAGGATACCACAACAGGTATTTATACATATAACTACTCAATCTACAATCCACCGATTAATGATGGAAAGATTTGGAGTTTTGACATTGATATTTCTAAACCACTTGGTGGTCAGGAATTAAATTCAAAGGGTCTTATTATTCAAAGAGGAATAAAAGCCGATGGTTCAATGCTTATTAGAAGCTTTGAAGAGGAGATTGCAAAAAGATTGATGAGAAAATCAGTAATACCCGTTGGCACTCAATTTAATGGTTGGTCTTCAGGTATAACTGTTATGGGGACTGTCGGATGGGGGAGTAGTGAAAAAACGATGATTATACCTGGTAAAACATTGTATGGATTTATTATTATAAGTCGTGGTTTACCGGGGATAAGAGATGCCATGTTACGACCTGATATTGACTATGACAACCTACCAGAAGAATACTGGGAAAATGTAGAACTTACAAAGCAACTCCAAGATAGTTTAATCTACAGTACCAGGACCATTGGCCCCACAGCTCCTCCGGCTGATTTTAAACCAATTGAATTCATAGACTATATCATCAATCTCAAGCACGAGGCATACAACCTCGGCTGGATAGTTCAGGGTAGGGATGATGATAAGGGTAAACACGATGATGAAGAAGAAGGCATAATGAAGAGCCTTGATAAGAAGCTTGAGAAGGCAAGAGAGGAGCTTGTAAAAGGAGATACCAGAGAGGCAATAGAAAAGCTCAAGTCTTTCATCCATGAAGTAGAGGCATTATATAAGGAAGGCAAGGAAAAGGAAGGAAAACACAAGAAGGAAGAAGGACACAGCCACATCACCTCAGAGGCGTATGCACTGCTTAAATACAATACCATGTATCTAATAGAAAAATTAGGAGGAGAGATAAAAGAAAAGGACTGAGTAATAATTCCTTCCTTCAGGTTGCCAGCGATATTCTTAACCTCCCTCATAACTCTAAACAATACTCATTGATCCAGCAGTATGAAAAAAAATTATTTGACAAATAGACAAAATCAGGTACTATATAAATAAAAGGCAGAACAATAATAGGCATGGAATTTCAGTCAGATTAACGCAGGTAGAGGATGGATGTTGTTAGATTTATAGCGGATGTGAATGTTGAGAAAGTAATAATAGACTATCTATTAGAAAATGGGCATGATGTAAAATGGATTCCAGATTATGACTGTGAAATTAGTGACGAGGAGCTTCTAAAACTTGCAAATGCTGAAAAAAGAATTCTTATAACTAATGACAAGGATTTTGGTGAATTGATTTTTTTGCAAAAGAGGGTAGCTGCTGGAATAATTCTTCTTAGAGTTAAAGGGCAAAAGGCACAGGATAAAGTTATATTAATAAAAAAGCTTTTACAGAATTATAGTGACAAGCTTTTAAATCATTACATTGTGATAACGAAGAAGAAGATAAGATTTATACTTATGGAGGGTATATTATAATGACCGAGAAAAAACTTCTTAAACGAATTATTATTGATCCAAAAATAATGCTTGGAAAACCAGTTATAAAGGGAACCAGATTGACGGTGGAGATAATTGTAGAAAAAATTGCTTATGGTGAAACTATTGAAGACCTTAAAAAGGACTACCCCTTTCTTACAGAAGACGATATAAAAGCAGCCCTTTTATATGCAGCTAAACTACTATCCCACGAGGAAGTGTACGCCGCCTAAGATCTTAAAATTATTGCGTGATTTAAGAATAGATGTTATAATCCACAAACAATAATTTCGGATGTTGGATTGTTGACTTCGGATTTAAAACCAATTCGCAATCCACAATTTGCAATCCGCAATTTTTTAGGGGGTAATAAAAATTATGATTAAGAGCGACAAATGGATTAAGAAATTTGCAAAGGAAAAGGAGATGATCAAACCCTTTGTAGAGGCACAGGAAAGAAACGGCGTCATCTCATACGGACTTTCATCCTATGGCTATGACATAAGGGTAGGCAATGAATTCAAGATATTTACAAATATCAATTCCACAGTGGTAGACCCGAAGAACTTTGATCACAATTCCCTTATAGATTTTAAAGGCGATATATGTATAATACCCCCAAATTCCTTTGCACTTGCAAGGAGCATGGAATACTTTAAGATGCCGCGAAATGTTACTGGTATTGTTCTTGGAAAAAGCACATACGCCCGCTGTGGGATTGTAACAAACTTCACGCCCCTTGAGGCAGGATGGGAGGGCTATATAACAATTGAGATAAGCAATACAACACCTCTGCCTGCAAAGATATATGCAAATGAAGGCATAGCACAGGTCTTATTCTTAGAATCTGATGAGGATTGTATGGTCAGCTATGCAGATAAAAAAGGGAAATATCAGGGACAGACAGGCATCACATTGCCGAGGATATAATCTTATTTATCCTTCATGCTCAGGAGATAAACCTGCTGGTTTTTATATAGTTCAGGTTTGTTTGTAAAAGTCACAGTCCCGTCTGCTGTTACAACCTTGTATATAGGCTTTTCCTTTTGCTTTTGCTTAGCAGCAATACTGCCGCCGTATGCCTTATAAAAACTCAACACCTTATTTATATAGTCCCTCGTCTGCTGTATTGGCGGAATTCCATTATGTTTAGCGACATTCTGTTCGCCTGCATGATAGGCTGCAAGGGCAAGTTTCAAATCATTCTTAAAGAGACTTAGTAGGTATCTAAGATATTTCACACCGCCCTCAATGTTCTCCTCCGGGTCAAAGGGATTAATCACATCAAGGGTTACTGCTGTAACAGGCATAAGCTGCATAAGCCCCTGAGCCCCTGCGTAAGAGACGGCCTGCGGGTCAAAGCTTGACTCAGCCCTTATCACTGCCTTTACAAGGGCCGGGTCTACCTTGTACTTCTTTGATTTTTGTTCTATTATCTTATTAAAATCCTTCTCAGAATACCTGTTGGGCTCATAGCTTGAGAATTTCTTGCCTGTAAAAGGTTTATATCTGGGATCAGTGGGGGCATTGGAAAAGTGTATCACACCATTCCTATCAACAAAATGAAAGAGTTCTGCATTAGCAGATGACACGATAATGAGGGCAAGGGCAATTATAGCGCCTGATATGATTATTCTTTTACCCAATACTATCCTCCCTGTTCTTAATTCTGTTTTAAATATACCAATCAACCTCCCCTTTGTCAAACAAATTGGATGCCCTTTCTTGACAAATGGGATTTTAGTGATATTATTGAAAATATTACCCTTTTGTGCCCCTGTATTTGTTTTTTAGGCACAAACAATACTAAAAACCCTTATAAAACAAGGAGGTAAAAGAAATGAACATCAAGCGACACAGCTTAGCCTTTTTTTTATTATTAACCTTACTGTTTTTACCGTTTACTGCTATTGCCGGCGACTATCCAAATGCCAGCCTTCTGATAGAGACAGAGTGGCTCGCAAAGAACGTTGACAGTCCAAATATCAGGATTGTGGATTTAAGGAGCTCAGCCAATTATATGAAGGGACACATAAAGAATGCAGTCCCCTTCTCCCATGAGCTTGTTACAACCACAAGAGGCGGTGTAAAGGGCATGATAGCCGACAAAGAGGTAGTGGAGCAAAACCTTGAAAGGCTTGGCATCAGTCCGAATACAAAGGTAATATTCTACGATGATGCTGACCACAAGTGGGCAGCCTATATGTTCTGGGTAATGGAGTATCATGGCCATAAGAACGTTGGTGTCTTAAATGGCGGGTTCCAGAAATGGGAGGCAGAAAAGAGGCCTCTGTCTACAGATATACCAAATGTAAAACGTGTCCCTTTTAAGGCAAATATTGATAAAAACAGGATTGCAGACACAGAATGGGTGAAAAATAATATTAATAGCATAAAGGTTAAGGTAATAAATGTCCAGCCTCAAAAGGACTGGGTTGAAGGGCACATACCCGGCACAATAAACATCCCTTGGATGGAAAATCTTCAGGGTGCAAGTGTAAAGGTATTAAAATCAAAGGATGAGCTTATGCAGATGTATGAGAAGGAAGAAGGAATCAAGAGGGACAATACGGTAATCTCCTCCTGCATGTTTGGCATCCTCGCCGGCGGCACATATTTTACATTAAGGCTTCTTGATTATAAGGATGTGAGGCTCTACGACGGCTCAAAGGCAGACTGGGTTGCAAAGGGAAATCCGGTAAAGAGCGGGAAAGAAAGATAGCCGGAAGGGCAGGAAGAATAGAATAATGGGATGAAGATGAGGGGGAGATGATACTAAAGAGGATCATTGAAAGGCTCGGTGGATATACAATAAAGACCAGGCTTGTAATGGCCTTTATTGCCCTTATCTCCATCCCCATGCTTATTTCAACCCTGATTGTATCCAATCTGATCACAAAAAAGCTCGCCGGCCTCTCCCATCAAAGGCTCAAGCTTGCAGCATCAAATATAAAGGGCAATTTAGAAAAGGATACAAAAAAGCTTTTAACAGAACAGGCATCATACTATGCGAGATCTGGAGAGATAGTGTTGGGTGTGGGTCTCAATGCCTCAAAACAGGAATTTCAGAATCTGCTTCTGCCTGTAAGAAAGATATTAAACATTGATGTCGTTGAGGTGCTGGATCAAAACGGAGTTGTTCTGGCAAGGGAATGGAAGGATACAGGCCAGAGAGAGGTCGCAATCTCTTCACCTGATCTTATAAGCACCGCCCTCTCAGGGAAGGATTTTGTATCCCTCATTGAAGGCCAAAAGGGTATAAACCTTATTGTCGGCTCCCCGATATCAAGCAATAACAAGACCATTGGTATTTTTGTCCTCGGCAGGTATATTGACACGGAATTTCTGGAATCCCTGAAATCAATCACAGGCATGGACTCCCTTCTGAGTAATTCAAAAGGGGAGATAGTTTTATCTACAGCCAAGATTGATAAAGGCGAAAAAATAAAGGATATAACCCTTGCAAACAAAAGCAAAGATGGAATAAATATCTATACAGGGACAATCAATAAAGAGGAGTGGCACCTTGCATCCATTGAGCTAAAGGACTGGAAGGAGAACACCATAGCCACTCTTTACATTATTGATTCCCTGTCTTCTCTCAAAGATGATGTTAATAAGATTAGATACACACTTATACTAATGACCTCAATCTTTCTGGCAGTTGTCATACTTCTCGGGGTTATTACTGCACGAAGGATTGTAAACCCCATAGAAAGGATTATAGGGCTGCTTAAAAATATAGCCGAGGGCGAGGCCGATCTGACAAAGAGGCTTGATATATCCTCAAAGGATGAGGTTGGACAGCTCGCAGGGTGGTTCAATACATTTGTGGGCACCATGGAGGGCATTATCAAAAAGGTATCAGAGGCATCAGAAAATGTTGTAAATACCATGGGAAGCATCTCAAATTTTTCAAAGAGCGTCACTGCCAGCGCACAGAAGCAATCAGTCTCTATTGAAAATACCGCTGCCTCATTAAACCAGATGGATTCCTCCCTTAATAAGGTCTCAGAGCACATGACAGAGCTCTCTACCATATCAGATGATGTTGCATCATCAGTGACAGAGATTGTCTCCTCCATACAGGAGGTCTCCAAACAGGCGGAAAAATCTGCAATATCTGTGGATGAGACCTCAAGCAGCATAGTTGAGATGGGCCAGTCAATAACAGAGGTATCAAAAGAGGTAGAATCCTTAACATCAATGGCAGAGGAGACGGCTGCCTCTATTTCTGAAATAAGCACATCTATCAAAGAGGTAGAAAAGGGAGCAAAGCTATCTGCTGACCGCTCTGAACAGACACTAAAACTCGCACAGGATGGGAAGGAGGCTGTAAGCAAAACACTTGATGGCATGCATGCTATAAAAGAAAGTGTAGAGGGGTCAGCAAATATAGTAAAAAAGCTTGGAGACAAGTCAAAGGAGATAGACAAGATATTAAATGTTATAAATGAGATCGCAGAGCAAACCACGCTCCTTGCCTTAAATGCCGCAATAATAGCGGCACAGGCAGGCGAACACGGCAGGGGATTCGCTGTTGTTGCAGATGAGATAAAAAACCTTGCAGAAAGGACAGCGGTATCTATAAAGGAAATAGACCCGATAATCAAATCCATCCAGACCGAGACTCAGGATGCTGCAAAGGCAATGGATTCAGGGCTCAAGAGTATGCGTGATGGCGTAAAACTCTCTACCTTGGCAGGCAATGCCCTGCACAAGATTGCTGTGAGTGCAGAGGATACGCGGAACATGGTTTTTCAAATTGCGAAGGCCACGTTGGAGCAGTCAAAAGGCAGCGAGCAGATAAAGATATCAATGTCCAATGTAACAAGGTCTGTTAATACCATCCTAAAGGCCACACAGGAACAGGCAACAGGAGGCAGAAGGATATCCCTCGCTGCAGAAGAGATAAGAGAGGTTACAGGACAGGTTAAGAAGGCCACTCTGGAGCAGTCAAAAGGAAGCAGCCAGATCTCAAAGGCAATGGGGGATATTGCCAGCAAGGTTCAGTCTGTGTTAAGGAGCATTAATGAACAGAAGGGGGAGAGTGAATTAATATTAAAGGCCATAAGCAATATTGAGGATACTACAACGGAAAATGTAGACAGGGTCTCGTCTATGGACTTTGAGGTTGTCAAGCTCACCGACTTAGTCAAACAATTACAGGATCAGGTTGGCAGGTTTAAGGTTTAAAAGTACGCCGCTATTTTAGTAAGCGTCTCTTTTAATTTTTTCCTCTCCACAATCATGTCTATCAGGCCGTGTTCAAGCAGAAATTCTGATCTTTGAAAGCCGGCAGGAAGCTGCTGTTTAATTGTCTGTTCAATAACCCGAGGGCCTGCAAAGCCTATCAATGCCTTTGGCTCTGCAATAATAATATCGCCGAGCATTGCAAAGCTCGCAGTAACACCGCCAAAGGTGGGATCAGTAAGTATAGAGATATATGGCAGCCCCGCATCGCCGAGCCGAGCAATAGCTGCGCTCGTCTTTGCCATCTGCATCAGGGAGATTATCCCCTCCTGCATCCTCGCGCCGCCAGAGGCGCTTACAATAATAAGCGGTGTTCTGGTCTCAATGGCCTTGTCCACAGCAAGGGCAATCTTTTCTCCAACCACAGAGCCCATGCTGCCGCCCATAAAACTGAAATTCAGTATGCCAAGAACTACTGTATAACTGCCAACAGCGCCTGTGCCAATCACCATGCTGTCATTGTATCCTGTCTTCTTCTGGTAATTCTTCAGCCTCTGCTTGTATCTTATAGAATCCTTAAACTCCAGAGGGTCTTCAGGTGCAAGATTGCTGTAAAGCTCTTTAAATGTACCTTCATCAATGAGCTGGCTAATCCTCTCCTCTATAGAAATAGGAAAGTGATAGCCGCACTTGGGGCAGACCTTAAGGTTATTATCAACCTCTTTCCTGTAGATTATCTCCTTGCAGCTATTGCATTTTACCCAGAGGCCCTCTGGTATCTTCACCTTTTTTTCAACTGGAATCTCATTAAGGGACTTATCCTTCTTAAACCAGCCCATCTAAAATTTATACTCCTTCCCGTCCTCAAGGAATATAATTTTGCGGTTCTTTATGGTATTTATCTCCTTCTTCAGCAATTTCAGATCATACTGCGATTTTAGATGATATATACAGATAGGCGCATCTAAAGAATCTATCTTTGATAATTCTTTTTTCAGGCCTTCGGGCGTAAGGTGTCCGCTTATATCAGCCAGTTTCTGGGAGTCATTTGGAAAGGATGTCTCAATTATTACAGCCTTTAGGTTCGGGGTCTTTTTTGCCTCTATCCATATATCCTCGGTCTCTTTTGTATCACTGCTGTAAAGTATTGCTGCATCCTTCTGCTTTATAATAAACCCTGTTGTAGGAACGGTGTGATTGACCCTTATGGCCTTTACCTCAAAATCACCCACCTGTTCAAATCTCCCCTCCTCAACTACCCTCAGCTTTATGACAGCAGGGGGGATAACTGTAAAATCAGGCCAGATTATATTATTCAGCAGGTGGTTCCGCAGGCCGTCAATCACCTCTTTTATGCCCACAATATTAATCGGCTCCTTTATCCTTCCAAATACAACATCCGTCAGGAATGGTATGCCCTTTATATGGTCAAAATGGAGATGGCTTATAAGGATATTCTTGATCTTTATCAGGTCATTGATAGCAAGGGCTGATGTAATTGTCCCTGCATCCACCAGCAAGCTATTATCAATCAAAAAAGATGTAGCATGATAGTCAGCGAGCTCTGTGCCATAACAACCCAAGACCTTTAATTTCATCATCTCTCCTCTTTTAGCCCCTTGCAGCAAGCCAAAGGGGCCAAGGGTTTTGTAGGGGCAAACCTTGTGCCTGCCTGTCGGTAGGCAGGGTTGCCCTCATGTGGGCGGCCATAAAGGCCGCCCCTACAGGGACCCCTGAATTCCTAAAACCTTCCTTAAGCTTCTCCCATGTCCCCGAACATATCCTTCATCTCAAGATATTTTATGAACTGGGCAAGCTGCTCCCTGTTGGTTATAATTATGCGCCCCTCTTTCCTGTCAATGATGCGGCTCTTAGCAATCTTATCTATAATCTTCTCTACATCCTCTGTTGTTATCCCAAGCATGCTTGCTATGTCATCTGTGGTATTATCGATAACAACACCGCCCATTACTGTATCAATCCCCTTATCCTTTGCAATCTTTGCAAGGAGATTTACCAGCCTGCTTGTATTATCCTTAATTAGAAGATTCTCTATCTGGTTATCCGCCTCCTGAAGCCTCTGGGAAAGCTTCTTTATAATCCTCAGTGCAATCTCGGCATTTCCCCTTATCATTGTCTCAAAGGTATTTCGGTCAATCACCAGTATCTCGCTGTCTTCAATAAGCTCTGCAGTCGCTGACCTCGGCTTGTCATTCAGGATTGCCATCTCGCCAAAGAATTCCCCCTTTCCGATTACAGAAAGGGTCTTCTCTATATTCCTCACCTTCTTGCTTATCTTAACCCTGCCGCTCTGAATAATATACATCTCCTGACCGATATCCCCCTCACGGAAGAGCACCGTACCCTTGGGTATTGTCTTGCCGAATCTCTCAAATAAGTGGCCGCCATTGCTCATTATGATTCCTCCTTAACTTATAGAAACCTTAGCATTATTAATGTTTATATCTCCTGCCTCGTAGGCCATTAAAAAGGCCTCTACAACCTTGCCGTCAAACTGGGTGCCGACGCTATCTCTTAATTCTTTAAACGCCACATCCATGCTCAGGCTCTCCTGATACGGCCGCTCTGTTGTGATTGCATCAACGGTGTCTGCCACTGATATAATCTTTGCAATTAGGGGGATCTCATTGCCGCAGAGGTGATCCGGATACCCCTTCCCATCAATCCTCTCATGATGATAACGCATACCGGGAATAACATCCTTCAACTGCTTTATATGCCCCATTATCTCCGAACCCCAGACAGGATGCTTTTTTATCATCTCATATTCATCGTTATTTAGTTTATCCCTTTTTCTAAGTATGCTGTCCTCTATGCCAATCTTGCCTATGTCGTGAAGGACAGCGGCAAGCTTCAACCTTTCTATCTCATTATCCATCAGGCCAATATGTTTGCCAATTGCAAGGCTGTATTGTAAAACACGCTTTGTATGACCGCCTGTATAGGGGTCTCTCTTTTCAATGGCATCTGCAAGCGCCTCTGCCACGCAGAAGAAGGTGTCCCTCAATTCCTGATACAGTCTTGATTTTTCTATTGCAACAGCAACCTGATCAGCAAGTGATTTAAAGCCCTCCAGATCATCCTTTGTAAACCTTCCTCCTTTTAGCTTATTTATTGCCTGCAGGACGCCGATGCTCTTTCCCTCAGATTTTACAGGGACGCATATCATGTTCCTTGTAACAAAGCTGGATTTTTTATCTGCGCCCTTAAAAAATCTCGGGTCCTGCTGGACATCATCAATAATAACAGCCTCTCCTGTCTTTGCAACCCAGCCTGCAATCCCCTCTCCTATCTTCAGTCTTATCTCCTTTACCTTCTCGCCCTTTTCACCGAGGGCAACTTCAAAAAAGAGCTCGTTCTTCTCCGCATCAACAAGGAGGAGGGAGCCAACCTCTGATTCTGTAAGCCGTGTCGCTGCCTCAATGGCGCGCCTCCTGACCTCTTTCTGCTCCAAGGTAGAATTCAGGATAGTGCTCAGCGCCATCAGGGTTGACAACTGCCGCACCTTATTTTCGTATTCAGCGTGATTCTTTTTTATATTGCCTGGATTATTATGGCGCACAAGCTTTTTTTTCTTTACAACTTTTTTTGTTATTGCCTTTCTCTTTTTTACAGCCTTCTTTTTCATTTGAAACACCTTGCTGCGATCAAAGACTTATTCCGCCTTTAACCTCTCTCACAAATTCTGAAACAATCCTTACAAGGTCTGGGTTTCCGGTATTCCTCTCAATCAGCCCGACAATAGCGCTTCCAATGATAACGCCATCTGCAAAAGAGGAAATCCTTTTTGCCTGCTCTGCTGTTGAGATGCCGAATCCTACTGCAATAGGCTTATCAGCAGCCTTTTTTATCCTTTTTACAGACTCCTCAACCTCTGTTGGGAGCGATTCCCTTGCGCCTGTAACACCTGTAAGAGAGACATAATAAATAAATCCTCTGGAAAGGGCGCTGATCATCTTTATCCTTTCCCTTGTGCTTGTAGGCGCAATAAGGAATATAGTATCCAGCCCGGCCTTCATTCCCTCCTCAATTATACCCCTTCCCTCTTCAGGTGGCAAGTCCGGGACAATAATTCCATCCACACCTTCCCCAACTGCATCCTTAACAAACTCGGAAAGGCCATATTTAAACACAGGGTTATAATAGGTCATCAGGACAATGGGGACAGATGTCTCCCTTCTTAAATCCTTCACAAGCCCAAGTATCTTTCTTAAAGATACCCCGCCCTTTAACGCCCTGTATGATGCCCTCTGTATGATTGGCCCATCTGCAATTGGATCAGAAAAGGGAACCCCGAGCTCAATAATATCAGCGCCTGCCTTCTCCATTGCCATTACAAGCTCCCCTGTTTTATCAAGGTCAGGGTCGCCTGCAGTAATAAAGGGTATAAGCGCCTTCTGGTTGTTATCTTTAAGTTTTTTGAAAACCTTTTCTATTCTTGACATATTTCTGATTTATGTATGTTTTAGTTTGGTTGCATAAAAAAATCAAAATTTAAATATCAAAAATTAAAATTACAATTTAAAATTTAAAAATAAAGCATATTTATCCTTAAAATTTTAATTTTAATCTGCAATTTTGCATTTTGATTTTTGCATTTTGACTTATTTAATTATATCTTCTCCCCCATCGCCTTTGCTGCCTGATGCACATCCTTGTCGCCCCTGCCAGAGAGGTTTACAATTATAATCCTGCCTTTTGGCAGTTTGGGCGCTAATTTAATGAGATGCGCAATGGCATGGGCAGACTCAAGCGCAGGGATAATGCCCTCCTCCCTGCTTAATAGCTTAAACCCTTCAAGCGCCTCCTTATCTGTTGCATAAACATATTCAATCCTCTTTTTATCATGGTAAAAAGCATGTTCAGGCCCAACAGCAGAATAATCAAGGCCGGCAGAGATAGAATGGGTTACTTTTATCTGGCCGTCGTCATCCTGAAGGAGATAGGTCTTTGTGCCATGCAAAATACCGATAGAACCCTCGGCAAAACGGGCGGCATGCCGGCCTGTTTCTATGCCGAGCCCGCCTGCCTCCACGCCAATCATCTTTATTTTCTTATCATTGATAAAGGCATTAAATAACCCCATTGCATTGCTCCCGCCGCCGATGCAGGCAAGGAGATAATCCGGCATTCTTCCTTCTGCCCTGCGTATCTGCATACGCGCCTCCATTCCAATAATAGACTGAAAATCCCTGACTATCATAGGATAGGGATGCGGGCCGAGGACAGAGCCGAGGATATAGTGCGTATCTTTAACATTTGTTGTCCAGTCCCGCATTGCCTCGCTTATGGCATCCTTAAGTGTCCTGCTTCCTGTATCAACAGCCGCAACCTTTGCGCCGAGGAGCTTCATGCGGAAGACATTAATCGCCTGCCGCTCCATATCCACAGAGCCCATATATACCTCGCAGGCAAGGCCAAACATTGCAGCGACAGTAGCAGTTGCCACTCCATGCTGGCCTGCGCCTGTCTCTGCTATAATCCTCTTCTTTCCCATCCTCTTTGCGAGGAGTATCTGGCCCATGGTGTTATTTATCTTGTGTGCGCCTGTATGGCAAATTGAACTCCTGCTGAAATTTTCTATCCCTCTTTGCAGAGAGATATGCCTGTGCAAGCTCTTCCAGAGCAGGCATCAGCGTCTCAGGCGCAAACCTGCCCCCATATATCCCAAAATGTCCTGCCTTATCCGGCAAACCTTGAATCTTCATCTCCCCTTCTTTGCCCTTTCAATAAAGGCCTTTATCTTCTGATGATCCTTCTTCCCTTTCGCACTCTCAACACCGCCTGAGACATCAACGCCATAGGGCTGCACGATTCTAATAGCCTCTGAGACATTCTCCGGCGTCAGACCGCCGGCAATAATTATCCTCTTATTAATTGCCTTTGCCTCCCTTGCAATCTCCCAGTTGAATATCCTTCCAGTGCCGCCCTTTAATTCCTTATCGTATGTGTCAAGGAGAAAGCCTGACACACTGTATCTTTTAATATCTATCAGGCTTTCTATATCCCTTACCCTTATTGCCTTAATGACCCTTTTACCAAAGCTGCTGCAATATTCAGGGGATTCCGAGCCATGCAGTTGAACCACATCAACATTGGATTCAGAGACAGCCCTCCTGACCTCCGCATCACCCTGATCTGCAAAGACGCCAACAGTTGCCACAAAGGGCGGAAGCCTCTTTATTATATCCCATGCCGTCTCAGGGGCGACATACCTGGGGCTCTTTTTATAAAATACAAAACCGAGGGCATCTGCGCCTGCCTCTGAAGCAAACAGGGCATCCTCTAAATTAGTAATCCCGCATATCTTGACAAAGGTCATTATACCTCTTCCGGCACAAGGCCGAGCAGTTCTTTTATCTTTTTTCCAATATCTGCTTCCCTCATCAGCGCCTCGCCAATAAGCGCTGCATCAACACCTGCCTTCTGCAGATGAACAAGGTCATATCTATTATTTATCCCGCTCTCGCTAACAATAACCTTTCCCGCCGGCATTTCATCTAACAAATTATATGTGGTATTTAAATCTATCTTAAAGGTCTTGAGGTCTCTATTGTTTATCCCGATAATTTCAGCCCTCGTTTGCAGCGCCTTTTCAAGCTCCTTTTTATCATGAACCTCAACTATGGCATCCATGCCAATGTCCGAGGCAAGGCTGAGAAATTCGCCTATCTGTGTCTTATCAAGGATAGATGCAATAAGCAGCACCGCATCAGCGCCAAATGCCCGCGCCTCATATATCTGATATGCGTCAAATATAAAATCCTTTCTGAGGATCGGGATATTCACTACCTTTCTTGCCATTGAAAGATTTTCTATGCCCCCGAGAAAATATTTTCCTTCTGTCAGAACAGAGATGGCAGATGCGCCGTTTTCTTCATATATCCATGCGAGCCCCTGCACATTAAAGTCTTCCCTTATTATACCCTTTGACGGCGATGCCTTTTTTATCTCTGCAATCAGCCTTATCTGGACATCTTTTATTTTACCCCTGCTTACGGCATTCTTAAAGCCCTTTGTCTCAGGCAGGTCATTTATCCTTGCCTTTAGCTCTGATAATGGAAGAGAAAACTTCCTCTCCTTTACCTCAATCCTTTTATTTGCAACAATCTCATCAAGAATCAATTATAATCCCGCAGAAAAAATCTATTTTGAACTGTGGGGGCGAGGCGCTGCCTCGCCCTTTTTGGGCGACCCATCGGGTCGCCCCTACATTTTTACGAAGCCATTATCACTGATTGGTAAACCTCTTCATAGCCTCAAGCTTATTCATTGCAGCGCCGCTGTCAATAGACTCTGCAGCAAGCTTTACACCCTCTTTAAGCGTCTTTGCCCTGCAGCCTGCAACGATTGCAGCCGCAGCATTTAGCAATACAATATCCCTCTTAGGCCCCTTTTCGCCTGAAAGTATCGTCATTGTTATCTTCGCATTCTCAGCGGCATCACCGCCAAGGAGGTCAACCTTCTTTGCCTTCCTTAAACCAAAGTCAGACGGCTTTACAGTGTATGTCCTTACCTTCCCGTTCTTCCCCTCTGATACCTTTGTTGTGGTTGTAATTGTAATCTCATCAAGTCCGTCTGAACCATGTACAACAAAGCAGTGGCTCGCGCCTAACTTCATTAATACCTTTGCCATTATTTCTGTAAGGCTGTGGGAATATACGCCGAGTACCTGCGCCTTTGCGCCTGCAGGATTTGTTAACGGCCCTAATATATTAAATATCGTGCGGATGCCTATCTCCTTTCTTGGACCTACTGCGAACTTCATAGCCTCGTGAAACAGGGGTGCGAAGAGAAAACCGATCCCTATCTCATTCAGGCACCTCTCAACCTCTGCAGGTTTGAGATCTATATTCACTCCCAGCGCCTGAAGCACATCAGCGCTGCCGCATGC
Source organism: Nitrospirota bacterium (assembly GCA_016195585.1). Classification (GTDB taxonomy): domain Bacteria; phylum Nitrospirota; class CAKKRA01; order 9FT-COMBO-42-15; family 9FT-COMBO-42-15; genus JACPZJ01. The sequence continues at coordinate 16,664 of JACPZJ010000028.1, forward strand.
GCTTGATACAGAGCGGTTTCCGTGTTTTGCAACCATTAACCCTGTGCCTGCAACTACAAATGCCGCTGTTGTTGATACATTAAAGGTCTGGGCCATATCACCGCCTGTGCCGCAGGTATCAACTACCACAGAATCCTTTGCAGTAATCCGCGCTGCCTTCTCGCGCATCACCCTTGCAGCGCCTGTAATCTCATCCACTGTCTCGCCTTTCACTCTCAAGGCAGTAATAAATGATGCAATCTGGGCAGGGGTTGCCCCTCCTGTCATAATTTCATTCATAACCTCCTGCATATCTTCTTCTGCGAGGTCCTCGCTATCAACCACCTTTGCAATAGCCTCTTTGATCATAATCTCCCCTCCCCTTATGCAGTTACACCCTTATCTATTTTTATTTTCAGAAAATTCCTCAATATCTCCATCCCAACCTTTGTTAAGATTGACTCAGGATGGAACTGCACGCCCTCTACCCTGAACTCCTTATGACGCACACCCATAATCTCACCCTCCTTTGTCTCTGCTGATATCTCAAGGCAGGATGGGAGCGTCTCCCTTTTGATAATTAATGAATGATACCTCGTTGCCTCAAATGGATTTGGTATTCCTTCAAATATTGTCTTGCCGTCATGGTATATAATGGATGTCTTTCCGTGCATCAATCTTTCTGCACGCACCACATCCCCTCCAAAGGCCTCGCCGATTGCCTGATGGCCGAGGCAGACGCCGAGCATTGGTATCTTGCCAGCAAAATATTTTATCACATCAATGGAAATCCCCGCATCCTTTGGCGTGCATGGCCCGGGGGATATGACTATCCTGTCAGGATTCAGTCTGACAATGTCATCTATCTTTAGCTTATCGTTTCTATAAACACGGATATCCTCGCCAAGCTCGCCAAGGTACTGGACAAGATTGTATGTAAAGGAATCATAATTGTCTATCATTAAGAGCATATTAACCCTGCCTCTGCCATCTCTAATGCCTTTACCATGCCCTTTGCCTTATTTACAGTCTCCTGATACTCCCTTTCCGGCATGGAGTCAGCCACAATCCCTGCGCCTGCCTGAATATATGTATCCCTTCCCTTCATGATAACGCTCCTGATATTTATGCAGGTATCCATATCCCCTGAAAAGCTGAAATAACCAACAGCGCCTGCATATGGCCCTCTCTTTGTCGGCTCAAGCTCGTCTATGATCTCCATTGCCCTTATCTTTGGCGCGCCTGACACTGTCCCTGCAGGAAAGCACGCCATCATCACATCAAATGAGTCCGTCCCCTTTTTAAGCCTCCCCTTTACATTGGAAACAATATGCATAACATGGGAATACCGCTCTATTGCCATCAGTTCATCAACAACCACACTGCCTGTCTCAGCCACACGTCCCACATCATTCCTCCCCAAATCAACAAGCATTATATGCTCTGCCCTCTCCTTTGGGTCTGCTAACAGTTCCTTTTCAAGCGCATTATCCTCATCCCCGGTCTTGCCCCTCCTCCTCGTGCCTGCTATGGGTCTTAATGCTATCTCGCCATTCTCGCATCTTACCAGAACCTCTGGTGATGAGCCTGCCATGGAAAAATCGCCGAGACGCAGGAAAAACATATATGGTGATGGATTGACTGCCCTCAATGCCCTGTATACATCAAGCGGGTCTGCCTTTACCGTTGCCTTAAACCTCTGGGAGAGGACAACCTGAAATATATCGCCTGCCTTTATATATTCCTTGCCCTTTTCAACCGCCCCTTCAAAATCCCTTTTTGTATAATTGGAGGTCAGCTTTACAGCGCCCTTTGCAGCCCTTCTGCTATTGCGGATCCCCCTTCGTTTTAATCTGTTTATTATACCATCAATATTCCCTTTTGCCTCATCATAAGCCTTCTTAGCGCCCTTTTCTTTGACAAAGGCATTTGATACTATTTTAATCCTGTGCCTTATATTATCAAATATAAGGAGCGTGTCTGTAAACAAAAAGACCATATCCGGGAGATTAAGAGAGGTCTTATCCCTTAGAGAGATATCCTCAAAATATCTTATCATATCGTATGACAGATAACCAACTGCCCCTCCAAAAAAAGGGGGAAGGCCGTCAACCTCCACCGGTCTGTAGTCCTTTAGCAGGTCTTTCAAAAGGAGTAATGGATTCTCCCGCGTCTCAATAGAACGGGTTCTACCCTCCCTGATTATCTCAAAGCGCCCGTCCATTGCCCTTACAACAAGAAAGGGACTGCTTCCAATGAATGAATATCTGCCCCATTTCTCCCCGCCTTCCACACTCTCAAGGAGGTAGGAATATCTGCCGTCATCTATCTTTGAAAAGGCCGAGACAGGCGTCTCAAGGTCTGCTAAAATCTCTCTATATACAGGGATGAGATTGCCCTTTTTTGCCTTTTTGCAGAAATCCTCATACGAAGGGTTATACATCAAAACCTCTTGAAAAATTGATGAATCCCCGCCTGCGAATGACAGGGATTCATCAAAAAACTATCATAATTAGCCTGAAGTGTCAAGCTTCACAGCATAAAGTCATAAAAATCCTTGACAGAACAGATACTTATATGTTAAATACTATAATCTTATAGCTAAGCTAATATGCGAGGAGGCAGTAAAAGATGTATGCAGTAGTTGAAACATGCGGTAAACAGTATAAGGTCTCTCAGGGGGATGTCATCTCTGTTGAGAGATTAAGCGGTAAGGCCGGTGAAAAGGTCGCCTTAGAAAAGATTTTAATGATTAATGACGGGAATAAAACCGTGATAGGGAATCCTGTTGTAAAATCAGCAAAAGTGGTAGGAGAGATCGTTAAAGAGGGACGCGGTGAAAAGATCATTGTCTTCAAGATGAAGAAGAGAAAGAACTACAGAAGGACAAGGGGCCACAGGCAGACCTATACTTCTTTAAAAATCACAGAAATTACTGCGTAAAATATTTTGGAGGTTTACAATGGCACATAAAAAAGGCGTTGGTTCATCAAGAAATGGAAGGGACAGCAATCCACAGTATCTCGGCGTTAAATGCTTTGGCGGCCAGACTGTTAAGGGCGGAAGCATAATCGTCAGGCAGCGCGGAACAAAGTTTCATCCCGGCAAGAATGTTGGACTGGGAAGGGATGATACCCTCTTTGCCAAGATTGCCGGTATTGTGAAGTTTGAAAGGGATGGAAGAAGCAGGACCTGCGTAAGTGTTTATCCGGCAGCAATAAGTCAACCCCATTAAAAAGCCCATTATTTTAACACTGGGATTAACTTGAGGTCAGGGATGCCCCGAGTTCCTGATAAGTCCCTGTGGAAAATTTTTTCGAAAGGAATATATTTTAAAAAATCAAACTGTGCTTGCTGATGTATAGCATAGCAAGATAAGATAGGTGAGCTTAGTGCAGGAGCATGTAATGTGGAGATAGCCTATTCAGTTAATGATGTTCCAATACGATTAACACATGAAAGATGGTATCATATTATTGAAAACCACGATGAGTTAGCAAGTTATTTTTTTGAGGTATTAGAAGCAGTTGAAAATCCAGATTTTATTATTAGAGGAAATAAGGAAACTTTGAAGGCTGCTAAAGGTATGGGTAGGAACAATTGGTTGGTTGTTATTTATAGAGAAATATCT
>JACPZJ010000029.1 GCA_016195585.1 Nitrospirota bacterium
AGTCCTGCGGCAGCTCTTTGTCCCTCTTTGAATCGCCAACAAATATTACATCCTTACCTGTCAGATAGGCGCTGTTTATATCATCCATTAGTTTTAAAAATATAACCCTTGCTGTGCTGTTGATATCATCAACCGCCTCGGCCCTTTTGATGCCGTCTGTGCTTGCTGTAAATGCCTGATAAACCACCATCATAATAACAGTGAGGATGGTGATGGCAATAAGCACCTCAATCAATGTAAATCCCTTTTTGCTATTCATAGGCCACAAGCCTCACATCCCCTTTTCCCTCATCCCACATTACAACAACCACAACCTCTTTGATAAAGGCAAAGGGTGTTGTTCTTACAGATCTCTTCCACTTATAGCCTTTGAATTCATCGCCATCAAACCCCCCTTCTGCTTCGCCTATCTGCAGAGACCTTGGCATCTCTTCCATCTTTGCCTTTGCAAGTAATGTGGCTGTTGTGATCCTGTCTGAATGCTCAACGAGCCTTATGCTGGAATTTCTCAAAGAGAGAAGGGCTATAAGTGAAAGTGATAGGATGGCAAGGGCAATCATTATCTCAAGGAGTGTAAAACCCTTCTGTCGCTTCGCTCCAATGCAAAATGAAAATTGGAAAATGAAAAAGTTAAATTTATTTTTCACAATAAAAGTCCACCTTCTTCACTTTACATTTTGCAATTTGCAATTTACAATTCGACACTTGCAAAGTGTCGTCTATTGCTCCTCAACATATCCTTCATATACCTTCACCTTTCCTGTGAGGGGCATTACAATCAACGTGTAATATTTGTCCTCTCCCTGCTGAAGGTGTATTATGGTCTTCTCAACCCATCCTGTAGGATAGAAGTGTGTAAAGAACTTCTCAACAGACCCCTGATGTTCAGGCACAACAATATCTTTAAACCTCACACTCCCAGAAAGTCTTTTTTTATTTATAAAGGTATTCTCAAACTTTTTTTCCTCTCCTATGGGGCCTTCCTTCACTATCTCTGTTGCCCAGTATTCACCCATTGCAATATTATAGTTCAGCCTTAACTCACGCTTTTTCATTATTGCCTCATCATGCAGATATGATATGGCACCGATGATATGCCTTATGTCCCTTCTTAAATCAGACTCTGAGACCTCGCCGAGCTTTGGTATTGCAAAGACAAGGAAGAGGCTGATAAGGGCAATTACAACTATTAATTCTATCAGCGTAAAGCCCTTGTCGCTTCGCTCTATTGCACCCCTATAGATTCCAGCTTTCAATGTCCGCACCCTTTCCCTCGCCGCCTAATTCACCGTCAGCGCCATATGACAGAAGATCATAATCTCCATGCGTGCCCGGAGAGAGATAAACATAAGGCTTTCCCCACGGGTCTTTGGACGCCTTGCTTAAGTAGCCGCCCTCCTTCCATCTCTCTGGTATCCTTCCTGTCTCAGGCTTCTTAACAAGCGCCTCCAGGCCCTGCTCTGTAGATGGATAAAAACCATTATCAAGCTTATAGAGGTCAAGGGCGGTCTGGATATTTCTGATGTCTGCTGCTGCCTTTGTCCTCTGCGCCTCCTCCTGCCTCCCCATTATCTTTGGCACAATTATCCCTGCCAGAAGCGCAATGATGGCAACAACCACCAGTATCTCAATCAGTGTAAAACCTTTTTGGTTTTTGATTCGGTCTCTTTTGTTCATAAGCGCTCCTTTTTTATCCAAAATGCCCCCTCACCCTAACCCTCTCCCCAGAGGGGAGAGGGGAATATGTTTTGTGCCTCTCTTGCAAAGTTGAGAGGGAATTTTATATTGCATTTCTTTTGTAGGCACGGTTTAAACCGTGCCTACGGTCTTTTTGCTCCCCCTTTACTAAAGGGGAATATAGGATTGTTTGCTAATCGCCCCTACTTTATCACAGTGCTCATCTCCAATATTGGGAGCAATATGGCAATAACAATAATTGCTACAATCAATCCCATCACAATTATTATAGCAGGCTCAAGAAGGGAAGTCATCCTCATAATGGATGTCTCCACTTCATTATCATAGGCATCTGAAACCTTTAAGAGCATCTCCTCCAACTCGCCGCTCTTTTCGCCTACTGCAATCATGTGCGTAACCACTGATGGAAAGAGGCCGCTCCTCTTTAGCGGCTCTGCAATGCTCTCCCCTTCCCTTATGCTTTCTCTGGCATCCTCTATTGCCTTTGCAATCACCATATTATTCACAACATTCTTTACAATGTCAAAGGAAAGTATGGCCGGGACACCGTTCTTTAAAAGCGTTCCGAGCGTCCTTGTGAATCTTGATACAGCAATCATCCTAAAGAGCTTTCCAAATACAGGAAGCCTGATAATAAGGCCGTCAAACCGCATCATTCCTTCTGGCGTCCTGAGCCTTCTTCTTATGTAAAAGACAGCGCCTGCAATAAGCAGGATTATCAGCCACCAGTATCCCCTCATAAGATTTGATAAGGATATAAGAACCCGCGTTAGCAAAGGAAGGGTCTGGCGCATATCCTCAAATACACGGGTAACCTTTGGCAGCACGTAGATGAATATAAAAGAAAGGACTCCAATCCCAACCACAGTCATCAGCAATGGGTATGCAAGTATTGTCCTTATCCTGTTTCGCATCTTTATCTGGTTATCAAGAAAATCAGCAAGCCGCATAAGCACAGCATCAATGGCGCCGCTTGCCTCACCTGCCATTATCATGTTGACATATAAACCTGAAAAGTGTTTTGGATATCCCTTTAATGCCTCTGCAAAAGAACTTCCCTCCCTTACCTTTTCCCTTATCCCTGATATTATCCCCTTTAGCTCAACCTTCTCCTCCTGCTCAGCAATGGCATTTAGCGCATCCACAATCGGTATCCCTGCATTGGTGAGCGTGGCCGCCTGTCTTGTGAGGATGGCTATATCCTGTAATCTTACCCTTTCAAAGAGGCGGAAAAAATCTATCTCCTTGCCGAGCCTCTTGTGCCTTTCTTCAATGATCTCTGTTGGAAATATCCCGAGCCTTTTCAGTTTTGCCCCTGCCGCCTTTATTGTCTCGGCATCAATCGCGCCCTTTAAATCCCTTCCCTCTGCGCTTACGCCTTTATACTCATACACAGCCATCTCACCACTCCACTCCCTCTCTCTGTGTCACCCTGATCACCTCGTCCACAGTTGTTATGCCTGCCATTACCTTTCCTGCGCCGTCCTGTCTGACGGTCTTCATGCCCCTTTTAATCGCCATGGCCTTTATTGTGTTTGAGTCTGTCTCCTTCATTATCAGCGCCCTTATATCATCATCTATAACAAGAAGCTCATATATCCCTGCCCTTCCGAGATAGCCGGTGTTTGTGCACTTCTCACAGCCGGCCGCCCTGTAAAAATGTATGTCCCTTGCCTCTGTCTTGCCAAGCTCAAGCCTCACTATCTCCTCTGCTGCCGGGATATATTTTACGCGGCAATCAGGGCATAACACCCTTACAAGCCTCTGGGCAAGGATTGCAATAACAGATGATGAAACTAAAAAGGGCTCTACCTTCATATCAACCAGCCTTGTAACTGCGCCTGCTGCATCATTGGTGTGCAGTGTTGAGAAGACCAGATGGCCGGTGAGCGATGCCTGAATTGCAATCTCTGCTGTCTCTGTATCCCTTATCTCGCCGATGAGTATCACATCCGGGTCCTGCCTTAAAATAGAGCGGAGGCCGTTGGCAAAGGTGAGGTTTATCTTGGCATTCACCTGTATCTGGCCGATGCCCTTAAGCTGATATTCTATCGGGTCTTCAATGGTAATAATATTCTTATCCGGCGCATTTATTTTGCTAAGGCATGAGTAGAGCGTTGTTGTCTTGCCGCTTCCTGTCGGTCCTGTGACAAGTACAATGCCATGGGGTTTTGTTATAAGGCTGTTTATCTTGTCTAAATTATCGCCTGACAGGCCGATATCCTCAAGGCCGAGCAATACATTCTCCCTGTGCAAAAGCCTCAGCACAATCCTCTCGCCAAAGGCAACAGGAATAACAGAAACCCTTATGTCAATATCCTTTCCTGCTATCTTTAGCTTTATGCGGCCGTCCTGCGGCAGACGCTTTTCTGCGATGTTCATGCCTGCCATTACCTTTGTCCGCGAGGTAATGCTTGCATGAAATCTCTTTTTTATGTTCAGGATATTATAAAGTATCCCGTCTATGCGGAACCTTACAACAACCTCTTTTTCATAGGGCTCTATGTGGATATCGCTTGCCCTGTCCCTTATTGCCTGCGAGAACATGGAATTTACCAGCCTGATGATCGGGGCGTCATCGGTTACATCAAGCAAATCCTCGGGCTCTTCTATCTCGCTTGATAAAAAGCTGATATCATCTTCATTCAACTCCTCCACAGCATCCTCTGCCCTATTCATCTCCTTGCTGTGGAGCCTGTTTATCAGATCAATGATATTGTTTGACGAGGCAACGCAGAGCCTGATATTTGAATCAAGAAGTATGCGCAGGTCATCTATTGCAGAAAGGTTAAGCGGATCAGATGTGGCTACAAGGATATCGCCATTCTCGCTTTTAATAGGCAGGAATTCGTATCTCTTAGCAAATGCGATCGGTATTTTTAAGACAAGCTCCTGATTAACCTCTGCCTCTTTTATCTCTTTTAAATACGGTATGCCAAACTTCAGGCTGAGGGCATTCAGGAGGTCGTCGTTATTTATATGCTTTAATCTTGTTAATATCTCACCTATCCTGCCCCCTTTCTTTTTCTGTATATCCAGCGCCTGCCGGGTCTGGCTGTCTGTGATTGGCCTTTTCTCTCTGATAACATCTGTTAAATACTTGTGCATATCTCAATGCCTTTTATTCCTTTTTTGCCTCTTCCTTGTTTTTGTCTGCCAGGCCCTGATCCTTCTTAAACTCTTCCATCTTTTCTTTTTTCTCTTTTAAGATTGTATCCGCATCCTCACTCTCTTTTATTATATGCGGGGTCAGGAATATCATGAGATTTGTCTTATCCGCTTTTTTTGTCTGGAATTTAAAGAGCCATCCGAGCAGCGGTATATCTCCCAGCAAGGGAACCTTATGCTCAATAGTAGACTTGTTGTCCCTTATAAGCCCGGCGATTGCTACTGTCTGGGCGTTTTTAACGACGACCGTTGTGCTTGCCGCCCTCTTTGTTGTTATCGGCCCAACCACACTCGGGTCAAATCCGGCAGCCTCTGCTAAAGCTGATATCTCCTGATATATCTCAAGGCTCACATGGTCATCAGATGATATCTGCGGCGTTAATCTGAGGGTAATGCCTATATCCTTTCTCTCTATGGTGGTAAGGGTTACACCGCCAGCGCCCTGGCTCTTGCCAGTAATAAACGGCACATTCTCTCCCACCATTATCTCTGCCTTCTGATTATCCATCGTAAGAAGATTTGGCGTTGAAAGAATATTTACGTCAGTCTCTGATTGTAAAGCCCTCACAAGGGCGCCGATATTTAAATATTCTATACCCCGAAAGGTAAATGTGCCCTTTATGATTCCGACTGCCAGACCGAGGATATTTGCAAAACCTTCTACACCTGTTGTTGCAGCGCCTATGCCCCCAAAGTTTGTCCCCCCAAAGCTTGTCACCCTGTTATTATTCAATCTTTCCACTGACCTGAATTCTATGCCGAGCTCGCGCTGTTTATCAAGGCTTATCTCCATTATTGCTGCCTCTACATAGACCTGTCTCCTTCTAATGTCAAGCTGCGAAATGACTTCCTTTATGGTCTCATAATCCTGCGGCGATGCGGTTATTACAAGGGCGTTTGTGGCCTTATCCGGTGTAACGAGGACGCCGCTTTCAAAACTCGGCCGTCCCATCCCTGCTGCCGGGGCGGCGCCGGCCTGTCCCTGTGTCTTTGAGACAATGCCTGTTAAAACCTTTGCTACATCCTCTGCATTGGCGTTTTTTAAATAATATACATTTATCTGGCCCTTGCCTTTTGGCGGCTCCACATCAAGCGCCTTTATAACATCTGTAAGCTTCTTGATATTGGAAAATGAATCAGTAATAATCAGGGCGTTAGTCGGCGCATAGGCGATGACATTTCCATCCTTTGAGATCATTGGTTGTATGGTTTTTGTCAGCTCTGCAGGGCTTACATAATTGAGGTGAAATATCTTTGTTAAAAAGCCCTCCCCCTTTATATCCATTTCTTTATCTGATATTACCTTTATACCGCTCTGCCTTACCTGGCTTGAGGGGATTATCTTTATTACATTATCTGTCTCTACTGCTGTAAAGCCCTTTAATTCAAGGACAGATAAAAACATCTGGTATGCCTCTTCCTTTGATATCCTTGTAGGAGAGACTATAGTAACCTTCCCCTGAACCTTGTCATCAATAATAAAATTCCTCTTGGTCAGGTCGCTGATAAACTTTGTGAATGCCTGAAGTTCAATATTGTTAAAATTTATGGTGATGTGATTGCCCTCTCTTTTTACCTCAGCGGTGTCTGCTGTTTTTTTTCTGGAAGGCTCTTTTTCTTTTTGAGGGGCAGGCAATGGCTGTGCTGACTGGCTGCCTGTCTGGCTTGGCGTTGATGCTGAGGCCGCATCTTCAGGTGTTTTAGCAGGCGCCGGAGGTGAAGGGCCTAATGGAGATGCCTGTGCGCCCGGCTGGCCTGAAGCTGTCTCTGCTTCTGTCTGAGGCGCCTGGGCAAGGGCTAAAGAAATGTTATCATCTGCATTGAAGATAAAAATGCCTTGCGCAAGAAATAATAATACAAGCGCTATCCCGATCCCCCATCCCATCTTTCCTATTTTTGGGCCCATTTTAGTGGCCATCATCTTATCTCATAGTTCAGGGATTGCTTTGTTCCATTCCTCACAATATCAACACTAATGCTTTTTTCATCCTTAAGGCTCTGGTAGGTCTGGAAGAATTTATTGGGGTCATCTATCTCAACGCCATTTATCCTCTGTATAACATCCCCATTTACAAGCCCGATCTTCTGATAGAGGCTGCTTGGCGTTATCTCAAATATCCTGAAACCTGTGGTCTTTCCATTATCAATTACAGGAACTACCCTCGCCTGTGTTAACAACTGGTTCATATTCTCAAGGCTGCCTGTAACCTCTCTCTGATCAACGATGAATCTGTTATCAGAGACCCTTTTAACTGTTGAACCTGCTGCTGCGCCCTTATTGGATGATTTTAGCTCTACAATATTCATATCATCAAAAACCGGGACATCCATTTTCGCACCATCGGGCATCTTTAGTGTTATGCTCCTATAAGTTATCTTTACAATCTTTGCGCCGTCCTTAATATTCTGGTAGAGTTTATAGACTACCTGTTCCTTCTCCTCATCAATAATTGCATAGGAGGCGTCCTCGCCCCCTGTAACGGTCCCTATTAATTTAACATCTGCTGCTGTTTTAACAGGTGCGGCACCCTCACCCCTTGCACCCGGCGCCTCGCTTCCAAAGAGGTTTTTTTCAAAGATCACAGAATAGTTGTTTATGTTTGCCTTTGGCTCAGGCAATCTTTCCTTTTCTACGCTTGCAATAACCATTGGAACAGCCTCTATCTTCTTTGCAAGCATGCTGTCCAACGTATCTGCTGCAATATATGCAGATAGTGCAATCAGC
>JACPZJ010000138.1 GCA_016195585.1 Nitrospirota bacterium
GCCGCAGCCTGCAATGCTGATTCAAGGGCGCCTATAACAGTCCCTGCATCTATCCCCTTCTCCCTGCACAACTGTTCAATAACTGTTATTAACTGATGATTCATTATTTAACTCCTCCGTGTAGGGGCGGGTTTCAAACCCGCCCCTACATTTCAATTTCAAGCCTTGCCTTTGCAATATCAGAAAGCAGTATTTCAATCTCGCCAATCTTTCTGTCTGCTATTTTTATAAGCTCACCCTCAACACCAAGAATTCTTCCAAAAAACTCCCTCTGGTTATTTATTGGCTTGTATGTATTTATCCTCACCAACTTGCCTGTCTCGCGCTGATAATCCTCTATCCTTTTTAACGGCCTGTCAAGGCCGGGGGATGAGACCTCAAGTATATAAGTATGCGGTATGGTATCCTCCACATCTAAGACCTGACTTATATGGGTGCTCGCCGTCTCACAATCGTCAAGAGAGACACCGCCCTTTTTATCAATAAACACCCGCAGAAACCACCTTGGCCCGCTCTTTTTATATTCCATATCTACCAATTCAAATCCAAAGGAATTTAGAATAGGAATTATTATATCCCTTATAGCCGTGCCAGTATCCTTTTTGTCAAGTTTTTCAGGGGCAGCCATAAAATTTTCCAAAAAAAAATGGGCTTTAAAAAGCCCACTTTCAGTAGACCAAAACTGGATATTTTATAACACAAAACCATTTAGAAATGCAAGAAAAAAATAAAGGCCCCATGGGGATTCTCCCTTCAATGGGGCCTATTTAAAAAACCTTGCTTTCTTAGCATGACTCCTTGCATTTGCATGTCCCTGCGGACATCTTTGTTACCTTCTTGATGATCATCCTAATCACCTCCTTGTTTAGTGTCAGAGCATCATAGTATCAAAGTTTTTTCTTTGACACTATGATACTGTGATACTTTGATACTTCTTCTAACTCCTTGCCGTTAGCTCAACGCCCCTTGCATAACACTGCACAGGGTCAGGGGCATAAACATCCTCAAAAATCTCTGCCCTGTACCTGCACCCGCCCTTGCACTCATTTACAAACTCACAGTCGCAATCAAGCTCTGTAAGTTTAATATGCTGCATCCTCTCCCAGCAATTCCTTAAACCCTCTTTTACATCACCAAGCGGCGCCTCTGGATAAAATCCGCACCTGATGACCTTGCCAGAGGGCGTAACTGCACAGAGATGGGAACCGCAGACAAAATTATTTGCTGAGCCGTGAGAGCCGCCTCCAAAACCATAGCGCATGTATTGGGCTGCCTCTGAATAAGGAAGAAGCAAATCACCATTGTTTAAAAGATAGCCTGAACTGCACGGGACATCCACATTCCATTCAACAATAGCCATCTTTTCTATTAACTTATTTAAGTTCTCAAATTCTTCTGTATTTTTTGAATGTATCATTGTGGCAACAGAGACATCAATCCCTGCTGATTTCAATGACTCTATACCAGCAATCGCCTTCTTAAAATTTCCCTTACCCCTAATTGCATCGTGGCCATTCTCCATACCATCAATACTCACCTGAACCTCGTGGACATTTAATCTTTCTGCAATATCATTTGTTATTAGTGTTCCGTTTGAAAGAAGAATACTCCTGAAGCCGTATTCAGGAAGTTTCTGATTTATCTCCCAAAACATCTTATGCAGAATCGGCTCGCCTCCAGTAATTAAAAGCCTTAATCCCTGAACTGCCTCAAATTCATTAAATATGTTTAGCGCTGTATCATATTCTAAATCGGTCTTTCCTGCCTCACCAAGATAGCAGTGTTTACATATAAGATTGCATCTGTTTGTAATCTGTAATTCCAAATAACGAAGCGAGGGTTCAGGTGACTTGTTAGTAAATATTTTACGTTCTCTTGGTTCTCCAAGCTCTTCTAATATATTTTCAGAAAGACCGTAAGAAATAAAGTCTGGCTCACCTATTGCTTCAAGACCCAGTGTAATGCCATTGCATTTCATCAAGAAGCCGATTGCCTTATCATTCACCTCATAGAGCTCATCCTTTTTTATATTATAGATATAAGGAGACTCTAATAGCTTTAAAAGGCAGTCATCTTTTAATCTGAGATAGGACATGATTTTTATCCCTGAAAAAATTTACGATAATTAAAACGGTTTGAACAAAAATATGTGAAGCCTGTCTGAAAAGACCTTATTAATAATTGTTACTGATTACTTTACAATAAAAAGAGGTGTTGTGTCAAATAATTTTTATTCCAATATCTTTGTCGGCTTGCCATCAATGCTCACCTGATTTTTCTCTTCCCAATACTTTCTAATCCCTTCATCACCCTTCTTTTCTACCCACTGCCTTAACTGCTCTCTTTCCCCATTAAAATCAAAATAAGGGACTGCTGCTCCGCAGGAGGTATGAACCAGATTAACTGCCATGTCAATAATCTGGCGAGACCCTGCAACTGGAGGAAATAGCGCAATCAGCTTCTGCCATTCTAAATCTCTCGGATGAAAGGCCTTTGCATGGCCATATAGACGAAGTATCATCGGGTCGCCTTCAAAGGAGCAGAACATGATGGTCATGCGGTCATTCTCAAATAGATGCGCTGCAGTCTCATTTCCGCTTCCTGTCAGGTTTAACCAGAGAACCCTGTTCTTATCAAGAACGCGTAGGGTATCCATACCTTTTGGCGAGATATTAACACGTCCATCGCAGGCAGCAGTGCCAACAAAGAAGATCTTCTGCCGCTGAATAAAGTCCATCAATTTTTCACTAATCTCTGTATACTTCTGCCCCATGCTTCTTAGAACCTCCTTTGCCTAACTCTGAACAGCCTTCTCTGACCTTTTTTTATAGTCCTCAATCGCTGCCTGCAGCGCCTCCTCTGCAAGCACAGAGCAGTGGAGCTTGTTTGCAGGAAGGCCGTCCAAAGCCTCTGCAACAGTCTTGTTGGATATTTTCAATGCCTCCTCAAGCGTCTTTCCCTTAACAAGCTCTGTTACCATAGAAGATGTAGCAATAGCAGCGCCGCATCCAAAGGTCTGAAACTTTGCATCAATAATCACGTCATCCTTTACTTTTATATAAAGCTCCATTATGTCGCCGCACACAGGATTGCCAACCCTTCCTGTGCCGTCAGGGTTCTCCATCTCACCCACATTCCGTGGATGCCTGAAATGCTCCATTACCTTTTCACTGTACATAGGGCTTCACTTTCCTTTATTTTTGATTATAAACAGCGTTAAGATTAGAGTCAAGGCAAAAAGAGACAGTTATTTTGGTGGGCGCAGCCCATCCTACTACTACTTTAATACGGTAGGAGGCTCGGTTTTTTAGTCTTTTTATGATTTAAATTATTTAAACTATGATATAATAAAGTTATTAAATCAATGAAAAAGAAAACTTATATCTTTATGCTTTCAGATAAGGACAGAAAAAGACATGAACATTTAATTGATAAGGGTAAAGTAGTCGGATTCATTGTTCAATATGAAATTTTGCATGAGAATAAATGGATGCCTGTTGTAAGATATGATACTGCTCATGGCTATGCCCACAAGGATTTAATAAATCCTGATGGCAGCAAAGAAAAGATATTTATAGGAGTGTCAGATTTAAACGAGGCGTTAACCTTAGCTGATAAAGATATAAATGAAAACTGGGAAAGGTATAAGGAGCGATTTTTTAGGAGGATGAAGGTATGACAAGAGAGGAATTATTCAAAAAGAATCAGCAGCTTTCAACAGAATTTGAATTATATCTACTTGAGCATCCTGAAATTGAGGACAATATTCCTGATAATGCTATGATTGTATTACTTCCTGAATATGACAAGGAACTGGCGCAAAAAAACATGGAGCTTGTTGAGGCCAATAAAGAACCGGGGCAAACGATAGTTTATATTAAAGTGGAGAAATTAAGGGCTTCAAGGATTGAAGGACTAACAGTTCAGGTAGCATAAGTCTGTAGGGACAATTCATGAATTGCACCTTCAATGACCCCTTGTTGAGAACAGCAATATATTGCCTGTAAACATGGGGCTGGGGATTGCCC
>JACPZJ010000137.1 GCA_016195585.1 Nitrospirota bacterium
CGAGTGTTTCTGGCTTATTTTCTTTCTCATCGTTATAGTCTGTTCTTAGATTTTCCCCAATATTAGATAATCATTTTTATTTCACCCCACCTACCTCAACTGCACTTTGAAAACCCGCATGAGCGGCAGACAGCGCAGCCGCTTTCGTGCTCAAGGGCACTGCCGCAGTCTGGGCATGCGCCTCCTATTAAAAGATGCTTCTCTGTTGAACCATGAGAGCTTCCGCCTTTTACAACTGCCTTTTGGCTTCTTGCCTCTGTTGGGCAGTCATTTTTAAGATAGCGCTCCAATGCCTTTGCAATGGCATCTGAACAGGAGAATATCTTTCCACCCTCTTCCCATGCAGGCGAGTGGCATGATATGCCTTTCAACTGTTTTATTATTGAGGCAGCGCTTATATTTGTGCGAAGGGCAAGTGATACAAGCCTGCTTACTGTGATGCTGCGCATCCGCCTGCCTTACCCATCTGCGAGAAAAGCTCAAAGGGCTGGCCGTCTGTGTCTTCATTAATCGTAACATATAGGCTGCCGCAGCCTGTCTTCATCGCCCTTGTCTCACCCTTTATAACAGCAGGCCTTGGCCTTGGCATCACCTTTGCCCCTGCAGAGGGCTGCGGGGCATTAACAGCAGATGCTTCCTTCGCCTCTGTCTTCTTTGCCTTGCCTGTTGTAAGAACCTGCTCCTCCCTGCTCCCGTCGCGGTAGATGGTTACACCCTTGCACCCTAATTTATATGCCGCCATATAAACCTTTTCCACATCCTTTGGCTCTGCATTGTGCGAGAAGTTTACTGTCTTTGATACTGCATTGTCTGTATATTTCTGGAATGCTGCCTGCATCTTTATATGCCATTCAGGCGAGATGTCATGGGCAGTAACAAAAATCCGCTTCACATCCTTTGGCACAGAGTCCATGGCATTGATCCCGCCCATCACAGCGATCTTCCTCATAAGCTCATCAGAATAAAAACCCTCAGCAATCGCCCTTTCTTTAAAGCATGGGTTGACCTCCAGGAGCTCATCCTTGTCCATCACTGTCTTTACAAAGGAGATCGCAAATAAAGGCTCAATGCCGCTTGAGCAGTTGGCAATGATGCTGAGTGTGCCTGTTGGCGCTATGGTTGTTACTGCTGCATTTCGTATCTTTGGGCCTCCCTTAATGTCATATACGCTTCCTGCATAATTTGAAAATACGCCGCGCGTCTTTGCAAGCTCCACAGACGCCCTTCTTGCCTCTGTGGTAATGAATTTCATCAGGTCCTCTGCGAGCATCACAGCGCCGTCTGAATTATATGGTATGCCGAGTTGGGCGAGCATGTCTGCAAAGCCCATTACGCCAAGTCCGACCTTCCTGTTGCCCTTCGCAAGCCTGTCTATCTCTGAAAGCGGGTATTTGTTCATGTCAATGACATTGTCAAGGAAGTGAATGGCCTTCCTTACAACATAGGCAAGCCTGTCATAGTCAATCGTCCCGCCATCCCATGTGCCTTTGGATGGATTAATTGATTTCTTCACCATCCTCGCAAGATTTATTGATCCGAGATTGCATGCCTCATAAGGCAGCAGCGGCTGCTCGCCGCAGGGATTGGTGCTTTCTATTTCTCCAAGCAATGGCGTAGGATTATCCCTGTTTATCCTGTCAAGGAAGATGATGCCGGGCTCGCCATTCTTCCATGCCATGTTTACAATCAGGTCAAAGACCTCTTTTGCCTTGAGTCTCTTTACCTTTTCCTTTGTCCTCGGATTGAGCAGGTCATACCCTTCGTCTTTCTCCACTGCCTGCATGAACCCTTCTGTAATGCCTACTGAGATATTAAAATTATTCAGCGCATCATTGTCCTTTTTGCAGGAGATAAAATCCAGAATATCCGGGTGATCCACCCTGAGTATGCCCATGTTAGCGCCGCGCCTTGTGCCTCCCTGCTTTACTGCCTCTGTAGCCGCATTGAAGACCTTCATAAAGGATATAGGGCCGCTTGCTATCCCGCCTGTTGAAAGCACCTTATCACTTGCAGGCCTGATCTTTGAAAATGAAAAGCCTGTGCCTCCGCCGCTTTTATGTATAAGGGCGGTCCCCTTCAGCGCCTCAAATATACTGTCCATTGAATCCTCTACAGGCAGGACAAAACAGGCAGAGAGCTGCTGCAATTCCCTTCCTGCATTCATCAGGGTTGGGGAATTGGGGAGAAATTCAAGACCGGCCATCAGGCCGTAGAACTCCTCTGCTGCCTTAAATACATCTGCCTTAGGATTGTAAAGTATCTCTGCAGAGGCGATGTTCTCTGCAACACGGCGGAACATCTCCTCCGGGGATTCAAGAAGATTCCCCTTAAGGTCTTTTTTAAGATACCTCTTTTCAAGAACCTTTACAGCATTGGGAGATAGATTCCGATCCTTTTTTACCTCTACTAAAGGCTTCTCCCATTTCTCTGGAGGGGCATCTAAAGCCTTCTTTTTTACCCCCTCCTTTTTTATGTCTGTTGTATAGGAGGTTGAAAATAAACCAATCGTCCCGCCGAGCGCCGCCTGTTTTGTGTCCAATACCGTTCCATCCTCAATTCCCTTTACTGTCTCCATAAAGACCCTCCATTATTAAAGAGTCCCCATCACCCTCTATTAGAATTAGAAAACTCATTGTCTGTTTTATAATATTATAAAATATAACTACATCTTATAGTTTTCTATACTATTAAAATGCAATTAATTTGTCAAGGGGAAAAATCAATATGTTGTATGTCTTTTTTAATATAATTACCATATATTGGGCATTTCCTGTGGATTATATGTGGATTACCTGTGCAGAGGATTTAACTCCTTCATATATTTTACAGGTATTCTTTGCAGGCACTTTTATTGGCTTGACAAGCCTTTTTATTTATAATATAGTAATAGTAATTATTCCTGATAAGAGCAGCATAAAACTGAAATTAATGGCTCGCTGCACTACCTTTTTTCTTGACAAGAGAGGCATTAAAATATTATTTATATATGTTTAAACATATTAACCTAACAAAATCTTAAGAGAGGAAGGTATTTAAAGATGGCCTATACTATTTCTGATGATTGCACCATGTGCGGCGCCTGTGCAGCCGAGTGCCCTGAGACTGCAATAAGCGAGGGGGACACAAAATATCTTATTGACCCTGCAAAGTGCACAGACTGCGGCAGTTGCGCCCAGGTATGCCCTGTTGACGCATGTATTGCGCCAAAGTAATATGGAATTATTTATTTTTTTACACCCCATATCGGGAGGGGGAAGGAGTTATTAAGATGGCGACAGTAACTGAAAAGAAGGTTATTCCAGTAACAGAAAAATCTATAGACCCTGCATCACAGCAGATGATTGAGAAAGCAAGGCAGGAAGGCATCTCCACCATGTTTGACAGGGTGGAGATAATGAAGCCGTGCCCAATAGGCCGCGAAGGCATGTGCTGCAAACACTGTTTTATGGGTCCATGCAGAATGACAGGCAAGGATAAGGAAGAGATGACAGGCATCTGCGGCGCCTCTGCAGCAACCATTGCAGCAAGGGGCGTTGCAAGATATGTAGCAGCAGGCGCAGCAGCCCATTCAGACCACGGCCGCGACCTTGCATTTACATTAAAGGCAGTGGCATTGGGCGAGGCAAATGGCTTTAAGATTAAAGATGTAAACAAGCTTGTAAGGACTGCAAGGATAATGGGAATAAATGTTGAGGGCAGGAAGACAGAGGAGATTGCATTGGATGTTGCTAATGAGGCAATAGCCAATTTCGGCAGGCAGACAGGCGAGCTTACATATGTAAGAAGGGCTCCAAAAAAGAGGCAGGCCCTCTGGAAAAAATACGGCATCACGCCGAGAGGCATAGACAGGGAGGTAGTTGAGTCCCTGCACCGCACAGGCATGGGCGTTGACCAGGACCCTGATTCAATACTTACCCATGCATTAAGGGCATCATTAACTGACGGATGGGGCGGCGCCATGCTTGCAACAGACATATCAGACATCCTCTTCGGAACGCCTGCGCCTGTAAAGGCAAATGTAAACCTTGGCGTATTAAAGTCAGACGAGGTAAATATCATTGTTCACGGACATGAGCCAACGCTCTCTATGATGATTGTTGCAGCAGCAGAGGAGCCGGAAATTGCGGCATACGCCAAATCAAAGGGCGCTAAGGGCATTAACCTTGCAGGCATCTGCTGCACTGCAAACGAGGTGCTTGTAAGGCAGGGCGTTTCATCTGCAGGAAATTTCCTGAATCAGGAGCTTGTAATTATATCCGGCGCTGTTGAGGCAATGATAGTTGATGTCCAGTGCATTGCAGAGGTGCTTTCAAGCACAGCCCAGAAATTCCACACAAAGCTTATCACCACATCTCCAAAGGCAAAGATACCAGGCGCAACACATATTGAATTTGATGAGCACAGGGCAATAGACATTGCAAGGGATATTGTAAAACTCGCAATTGACAACTATCCAAACAGAAAGGCATATACAATCCCGGATAGAAAAGAGGAAGTGGTTGTTGGATTCTCGCATGAATATATAAAATACATGCAGGGCGGCACATACAGAGGCTCCTTCAGGCCATTGAATGACGCAATAATGGACGGCAGGGTAATGGGTGTTGTAGGCATGGTTGGATGCAATAACCCGAGGCTCTGTCAGGATAAATATAATGTTGACCTGGTAAAGAGATTTATTGCAAATGATATCCTCGTTGTTACAACAGGCTGCGCTGCAGTTGCATTTGGAAAGAACGGCTATCTTACTCCAGAGATGATGGAGGCAGCAGGCCCTGGCTTAAAGGAGGTCTGCGAGGCAATAGGCATACCGCCTGTTCTGCACATGGGCTCATGCGTTGACAACTCCCGCATACTTACAGTCCTCTCAGAAATGGCAGAAGAAGGCGGTCTGAGCGATGACATAGGAGGAATGCCGGGCGTTGGTATCTGCGCAGAGTGGATGCATGAAAAGGCGCTTGCAATCGGCATATACTTTGCAGCATCAGGCGTGCCTGTTATTTTTGGCGGCGACTCTATTGTTGAGGGAAGCACAAAGGTTGCAAAGATTATGCGTGATACATGGTTTGAAAGGTTCAAGGGCTCATTGGAATTTCTGCCTGACCCTGAACAGATATTCAACAGGACAATTGAGCTGATTACGAATGCAAGAAAGGCGCTCAAGCTCAAGGATTATGAGCCAGGCAAATTCGCAAAAGAGAAGGTGCTCCTTGATATGGCCGCAAGAAGGGAGATAGAGAAGAAGGAGAGGGAAGAGGCATTAGCAGGCGTATGAGAAAGGTATATTTTGACAATGCTGCAACAACACAGCCCCATCAAAAGGTTGTGGAGGCAATGCACCCCTATTTTACTGAGGCCTTTGGCAATCCCCTGAGCCTGCACTCATTTGGCCAGCAGGCAAAAAAGGCAATAGAAGAGGCAAGGGAAAAGACAGCAAAACTCATAAATGCAAAGCCTTCTGAGATCATCTTTACATCCACAGGCACAGAGGCAAATAATTTTGCCATAAAGGGTGTGGCCGGCGCATATCAGCAGAAGGGGAAACACATAATAATATCAGGGATAGAGCATCACTCTGTGATATACTCTGCAAAGGCCCTTGAGAAACTGGGCTTTAAGACCACCCTCCTTTTAGTAGATCAATATGGTGTTGTTGACCCGGATGAAGTGAGAAAGGCCATAACGTCTGAGACCATCCTCGTCTCTGTTATGCACGCTAATAATGAGATAGGAACCATACAGCCCATTTCAGAGATAAGCAGGATAACAAAGGAAAAGGGGGTTGCGCTCCATACAGATGCGGCTATGTCTGTGGGAAATATCCCTGTTGATGTAGCGGAGCTCGGTGTTGATCTTCTTACCATCTCAGCCCATAAATTCTATGGGCCAAAGGGTGTTGGAGCGCTTTATGTAAAAAGGGGTGTAAGGATTGCGCCATTTATACACGGCGGCATTCAGGAGGATGGAAGAAGGGCAGGCGCAGACAATGTGCCCGGCATTGTCGGCATGGGCAAGGCAGCAGAGATTGCTATTGAAGAGATTCCTGAGAGGGTAAAAAAGATAACTGCGCTCAGGGATAAGCTATCTAATGGGCTGATTGAGAAGATAGAACATATCCAGCTAAACGGACACCCTACAAACAGGCTGCCCGGAAATGTAAATGTGTGCATAGAATATATAGAGGGCGAGGCAATGCTCCTGTTTTTGATTAAAGAAGGGATCGCTGCATCAAGCGGCTCAACCTGCACATCAAAGGCATTAAAGGCATCGCATGTCCTGCTTGCCATTGGCGTGTCAGATGCCACTGCGCAGGGCTCGCTTTTGTTCTCTCTTGGGAAGGACAGCACAGGAGAGGATGTTGACCATGTGTTAAGTGTCCTGCCTCACATTGTGGAGAGGCTCAGGGCAATGTCGCCAATTTATAATAAATGATGTATTTTGCCCCCTCTCTAACCCTCTCCCTTGATGGGGGAGGGAAGGGTGGTGGTGAACGCTTAGGAGGTGATTTACAATGTATTCAGAATTAGTAATGGACCATTTTTCCAATCCACGCAATGTGGGAGAGATACCTGATGCAGACGGCGTTGGCACAGAGGGCAACCCTACATGCGGCGATATAATGAAAATATTTATAAAGGTTGAGGACGAGACGATTACAGACATAAAATTCAAGACCTTTGGCTGCGGCGCTGCCATTGCAACGAGCAGCATGGTAACAGAGATGGTAAAGGGCAAAAACCTTGATGAGGCAATGGCCATATCAAACAAGATGGTTGCAGAGGCGCTCGGAGGCCTGCCGGCCAATAAGATGCACTGTTCTAATTTAGCTGCAGATGCCCTGCACAAGGCTATTGTAGATTATAAGGAAAAGCAAAAGCAGAAGACTGTAAAGGAGGCCCCTGCAGCAGCCGTTCACCCGCATGAAGGGCATACCTGCATCTGCCCCTTCTGTGAAAGGTCTATGGAGGAGCCTTATCCATACTGTTCAAGCTGCGGGGCAGAGCTAAAATACTGCCCGAAGTGCGAGGGTGTTGTTGCACAGGGCGCAAAGACCTGCTCAAGCTGCGGGGCTGCGTTAGAAGACTGATGAAGGCGGACGAGACACTGGATGCCATCGGCCTCTTCTGCCCAATGCCCATAGTCAAGACCAAAATAAAACTGCAAGAGATGGAGATAGGGCAGGTATTGGAGGTGCTGGCTGATGATGACGGCTTTGTAAAAGACCTTCCAGCGTGGTGCGAAAAGACAGGGAATGAATTTCTTGGTATTGAAAAAGAGGCAGATTTTTATAAAGGTTATGTGCGGAGATCAAGTTAGTGACAACGATGGAACATCATGCTTCAAAGACAAGAAGGACAAGGCAGCGAGAGATAATACTTAGTATTGTCAAAAATACTGTTACCCATCCCACCGCAGACTGGATATATGAAAAGGTGCGCCAGATGATGCCGAATATCAGCCTCGGTACAGTCTACAGGAATTTAAAGATATTAAAGGAGATGGGCGAGCTAAATGAACTGGACTGCCTCGGCAGCAATGCAAGGTTTGACGGAAACACCCGTCAGCACTATCACTTTACCTGCCAAAAATGCGGCGCAATTGTTGACATAGAGGAGCCTGTGCACAAGGAGATAGAAACAACCATTGCGCAAAAGACAGGCTTTGAGATTACCTACTATTGCATGGGCTTCTATGGCAAATGCAGCGAATGCAGATAAACCCCTTCCTCATTTTTCATTCCTTTTTAATCTTCAGTGATACGGGGAAAAGAAGATGACTACTATGCAAAGGATAAAGGCAGAGCTTATTATCTTTGACTTGGACGGCACCTTGATTGACTCAAGGAAGGATATTGCCAATTCAGTAAATTATACCTTAAAGGCCATCGGCCTTGATCCTCTGGAGGATAGAATAATTACATGCTATGTTGGCAATGGCGTAAGGAGCCTGATGGAAAAGATATTATTTCCAGCTAATTCTTACCTCTTTGACAAAGGGATGAGTATCTTTTTGGATTACTATGCCGAGCATCTTCTGGACAACACAATCTTTTTTCCCGGTGTTATTGAGACGCTGAATTATTTTGCTGATAAAAAGA
>JACPZJ010000129.1 GCA_016195585.1 Nitrospirota bacterium
GAGGGGGTTGCTGGTTCTGCTTCTTTGCCAGCGCCTACTGCATATGCAATGTGCGGCATTGACAAGATGATGATTGTAATTATCGCCTTTTTCATTTTGCCTTTTATTACTTAAGTATCTTAACTGCTATCTCAGATGCTATTATCTCTGCATCCTTCCGGAGTATCTTTTTTGCCTTATCCGCCTCTTTTTCAATCTCCTTTGCTGCCTTTGCAATCATATCCCTTTCAATCTCCTTTGCCGCCTCAACAATCTTTATCTGCTCTGCCATCCCCTCACGTCTCACCTCAGAAAGGATAGCCGCTGCCTTCTGTCTTGCCTGCACAAGCTCATCCTCAATTATCTTCAATGCCTTCTCTGCCTTCTCCTGCACGTTCTTTGCTTCTTCAAGGGGGCCCCTTATGCGCGCCTCCCTCTCATCAAGCACCTTTGTTATTGGCTTAAAGAGCAGCCTTTGCAGGATAAATATTAGTATGAGGACATTAACTATCTGTAACAGAAGCGTCCAGTTTATATCTAACATAAACTAAGTATACTATACTCCTTTTGGTTTAAGATTTGAAAACCTAATACATTGATTTAAAAATCTAATAATAATACATTTTAAGAAAAATGTTGTCAATAATTTCTTTGGCCCTCAGGAGATAATCCCACCCCCTATTACAACATCCTTATCATAAAAGACCACTGACTGTCCCTTTGCTATTGCGCGCTGCGGCTCTTTGAATCTTACCCTTATCTTGTCTTCTCCAACAGGTGAAATAATTGCAGGCGCCTCAGGATTGCGGTAACGGATCTTTGCCCCTGCCTCCATTGCGCTTGCAAGCCTCTCAATTGCAATAAGATTTATATTCTTTGCAATAAGCCCATCCTTTAATAAATCCCCTTCATTGCCGAGGACTACCCTGTTCTTCTGGCTGTCAATATCTACTACATACAGCCTCTTTCTTGATGATATGCCGAGCCCGCGCCTCTGGCCAATTGTATAAAAGGCAATGCCCTCGTGCCTGCCGATTACATTGCCTGATGTATCCACCATATCCCCATGCCTCTTTGCCTCAGGCGCCCGCCCCTCAATAAATCTCCTGTAATCACCGCCCTCAGCGTCTGTTACAAAGCATATCTCCTGACTCTCTTTTGCCTCAGCGCCTGCAAGATCAAGCTCCTTCGCTGTCTTCCACACCGCCTCCTTCTTAAATTCACCGAGGGGGAATAAGATTTCCTTAAGCTGCTCCTGTTTTAAACGATATAAGAAGTAGGACTGGTCTTTTTTTGGGTCAACCCCTTTTTTGAGGAGATATCTCTTTGAGGACATATCAAAACCTACCCTCGCATAGTGCCCTGTAGCAAGCCTCTCTGCGCCGAGCTCTTTTGCCTTTTTTAACAGGAGGCCAAATTTTATTTTTTCATTGCATCTTATACATGGATTCGGGGTGCGGCCTGAAATATACTCTTTGCAGAACTCATCAATTATCTCTCTTTCAAATTCCTCCTGAATATTTACAACAGTAAATTGGATGCCGAGCCTCTGGGCAACCGCCCTTGCCACATCAACCTTGCAGCAGGAGCGCTCATACCATTCAATCCCTTTTGCCGGATCCCCCCTCCAGAGCCTGAGCGTTACGCCGTGAAGCTCGTGCCCCTCTTTCTTTAAAAGGGCTGCTGCCACAGAGCTGTCTATGCCTCCGCTCATCCCGATTACAATCTTCAATCAATACCCTTGCCTCCTGCTATCTTTATCCCCTTTTCAGAGGTAATCGGCGTCACCTTCTTCTCCTCTTTTGCCAGCATGTCGCACTTGCCGTCAAATTTAACGCCCTCTTCTATTATAAGCGCCGGTGTCTTTATCGTGCCGATAACAGTAGCAGGGGAAAGCAACTGAACCTTGCCCTTTGCATTAATATTCCCGGTAATCTTGCCGCCGCTTACAAGCGTGCCAACTGTTATCTCTGCATTTATTACTGCGCTCTCGCCTACCACAAGCGTGCCTTTTGTTATTATCTCGCCTTCTATGTTGCCGTCTATACGCACTGTGCCTTCATAGCTTAGAACACCCTTAAACTCTGTCCCCTTGCCGAGAAAGGCTATTATCTCTTCTGTGCCAAGCTGGCTGCCTGCTTCACCCTCTTTTACATCCTTTTTAAACATCATTTCTCCTTTCTATTTTAATATTATATCAATTATCCTTTGAAGATCGTCTCTTGAGTAGTACTCTATCTGAATCCTTCCGCCCCTCTTTGCCTCTTTTATATGCACCTTTGTACCCAGCCCCTTTATCAGCCTTTCCTCTACTGCAAGGACATCCTCTCCCCTCTTGCCTGTCTTCTTTGCAGGCTTGTGGGATCCCCACCTTGCAGCCAATACCTCTGCCTCTCTCACTGAGAGGCCCTTATTAATTATAATCCTCTCTGCCCTTATCTGGTCATCTGCAGAAGGCAGTGCAAGCAGGGCCTTTGCATGGCCGGCAGAAATATTCCCTTTTGATATATCACCCCTTACCTCTGCCGGCAGGTTGAGCAGCCGCAAAAGATTTGTGATGGTTGACCGCTCCTTGCCCACCCTTTTTGCAAGCTCCTCCTGAGTAAGATCAAATTCCTTTATCAGCCTCTGATAAGCTGCGGCTGTCTCTATGGGATTTAATCCCTCTCTCTGGAGATTTTCAATTAAGGCAAGCTCCATCGCCTCCCTGTCAGAGGCATCCTTAATAATAGCGGGTATCTTTGTAAAGCCTGCCATCTGTGCCGCACGCCATCTGCGCTCGCCTGCTATAAGTTCATAGCCGCCGTCAGACGACCTTCTGACAATAATAGGCTGGATAACGCCCTTTACCCTGATTGACTCAGACAGCTCAGAAAGGGCTGTATCATCAAAGACCTGTCTCGGCTGATACCTGTTTGGCATTATACGCTGTATCTCAAGCTCGTTTATGCCGCTGCTTTCCTCCCTTGTGAGGGCAGCGGTATCAGGTATTAATACGCCAAGACCTTTTCCTAATGCCTTTCGCTGCATCTCTTCATCACTTCCTTTGCAAGTTCTAAATATGACTGGGCGCCCTTTGATGTGATATTATACAAAAGCACAGGTTTGCCAAAGCTCGGCGCCTCGCTTAATGACACATTTCTCGGGATAATACTGCTGAACACCTCGCTGCCAAAGTGTTCATTTATCTCCCTCACCACCTGATTGCAGAGATTATTTCTGCTGTCATACATGGTAAGGAGTATCCCCTCTACCTTTAGATTAGGATTAAAAGACTGCCTTACAAGTTTTACTGTATTCAGCAATTGCCCCAGCCCCTCCATTGCATAATACTCGCACTGAACAGGTATAAGCACAGAGTCTGCTGCATTAAGCGCATTAATTGTAAGGAGGCCGAGGGAGGGAGGGCAGTCAATTATGATATACTCATAACTTCCCTTCACGCTATCAAGCACTTTTTTTAATATAAACTCCCTTTCCTTTGCCTCTATTAGTTCAAGCTCTGCGCCTATTAGATTGACATTTGATGGTATAAGGTCAAGCCGCTTAACCGCTGTATTCTGGATTACCTCAGCAGGCCTTGCATGGCCAATAAGCATATCATAGGTGGTAACAAACTGTTTGTCCTTATCAAAGCCGAGTCCGCTGGTGCTGTTCCCCTGCGGGTCAATATCAATTAAAAGCACACGTTTTTCTGCGACTGCTAATGAAGCAGAGAAATTTATAGCAGTCGTGGTCTTACCAACACCACCCTTCTGGTTTGCTATTGCAATTATGCGGCAAGGCGTATCCATAAGTTTACCTTTTTGTGGATGTGGCGGAAAAAGTTGAAGTAAATATTAGCATATAATACCTTTTAATGAAAGAAAAAAAGACCGTTAATTGACAAAAACAGACCCCTTTATTATACTTAAGATAAAGTAGGGGAAATCCTGTGTGGCTGCCCTAATTTAGGCGGCCACATAACATAGGGCCGCCCCTACAGGAACCCTTTAATCCTTGAACCCTTTTTTTATCAAAATGTATATAACCATTATTTTTAAATATATAAATGGCCTTGCAGCTTATATGGCGCTTCAGCTAAATGCGCCTTGGGCAGTGATATATATATATTATGCCCTCATTGGCCTGATAATAATTCTTTTCTTTGCCATACTAAAACTCCTCAAAACCCTCTTTGCGCCGCTCTTTAGACCTGCCTCCCGCTGGAGAAATGCCGCCAATGAAAAGGCACAGATCAAAAAGGATAAAAAGGCCGCAACAAAGGCTGCCAAAAAACTTGTGGGGAAAAAGGAATTTAAAGAGGCGGCAGGGCTTTACATGGCCATTGATGAATTTGAGGAGGCGGCAAGGCTCTATGTGGAGGCAAAGGAGCCTGTTGCTGCTGCTGAGATCTATGAGAGGCTGAATAATCTTGAGATGGCTGCCAAACTTTATAAGGAGGCCGGAAACAAAACAAAGGCAGGGGAGCTTTATATAAAACTGGAAGACCACAGAAATGCTGGGGAAATGTATGAACTC
>JACPZJ010000030.1 GCA_016195585.1 Nitrospirota bacterium
GGCTGCTCATGCTCGGCGCCAGATTGTCATGCCTGTTTGCTCCTGTCATCTGATTCTCAATAAAATATTCAGGCTTGGTTATCTTGCCGATATCATGATAATAGGCTGCAACCCTCGCAAGGAGGGGATTAACCTTTATTGCCTCTGCTGCTGATTCAGTGAGTGTGCTTACCACCATGCTGTGATGATATGTCCCGGGCGCAACAACAAAGAGCTGTCTTAATATGGGCTGATTCAGATCAAGAAGTTCAAGCAGTTTAAAATTCGTTGTTATCTTAAAGGATGATTCAAGCAGGGACAATAGCCCTGACACCATTGTTGATGCAATAAAACCGCCTGAGAGCCCAAAGGCAATATCAAGGGGCCCTTTAATTGTAAAGACCCTTGCATTGTAAAGATTTATTGCAATAATCATCAATATATTAATAAGGCCGACAAAGAGCCCTGCCCTTTGCAGGGCAGACCTCTTCTTGCACTGGATAACGCTGAAGGCAGCCACAATCCCGCCTATGAATGAAAAGAGTATAATCAGCGGCTCCTCCTTTATAGCCATGCCAATTAGAAGGCTGTTGATAAAGGAGAAGACAATGGCAATATGTATATCAAAAAGGATTGCAGCAAGCATAGGGCCGATAACAACAGGGATGGCAAAGATAAAATCCGTATTGTCTATAAATTCGTATCTTTCTGCAAAGGAGCCGAAGAGGAAATAAGATAGCTTGGTAATGGCCACATTCCCTACTATTAATATGCTGATAAGAAGGAATTTTGAAAGGTCAAATGGAAGGTAGCGCTTGTATCTCATTATATCCCTGTAGAAGGTGTAGATTATAATAGAGGCCAAAAAGGCAATCCCAAGAAAGACCTGAAGTATATAGCCTCTTCCCTGATATTTGCTGATTTCGCCGAGGATTGCTATGTGCTCCTCTGCGACCCTCTGGCCGTTTCTTAATATTGTATCCCCTTTCTTTATCTTATAGAAGAGCGGTTTTATATTAATGACAGCCTCTTTCTTCCTCGCCTCTGTCTCGTTCTTGTTGAACACGAGGTTTGGGCCCAGCATCTTTGTGCATATCTCTGCCGCTGCATTTTGAACGGCCCTGTTTGTTGAAGGAAAGAATGAGGCGGTTAAGCTTAGCATCTGCTTGTTGGCCTCTTTTACATCAAGGATTTCAGAAAGATTCTTTACATGACCCTCCCTGTTCTCATTAATGGTGCGGGTAATAATCCCCTTTTCCTTATCAGCCTCAAGGAGGTACCTGTCTGCTATAATGCCCCTTCCCATCACAGTGGAAAGTATTTTTACTATCTTTTCCTGTATATCCTTATTATAGTTTACTGATAATAGGGTTTTAAGCGTGGCTGATGAAACAGGGATGCCCATCTTTTCAATAAAGGCCTTCTCCTGCGACTGAAATGCCTCAGCCGTAATCTCTCCGTTTTTATATCCCTTTACAGCAGCGCGCATCTCTTCAAAGGCCGAGGCGATCTTCGCTTCTATCTGAGAGATGGCATTGGAGTCAAGGTCATAAACAGAAAACACCCTTTCCTCTGCTGCCTGCTGTTTCCTTCTGATGGTTGCCTCATCCTTAACAATCAGATCCACAGGCGCCTTTATATCCCTCTGAGCCACATCCCCTGCTGCAAGACGGGGCGCAGAAAATATCCCGCCCGGTATCAATAAAAAGGTAAGGAGAAAAACTACAGAGAGGCCGAGTACAATAAGAAGCCACTTGTTCTCTTCCATCTTCTCCATGCTAAGGCCGAATGGCCGCCGGTATTTTGCCCAAAAGGATTCCTTATCTTCTTTTATCTTTTCCAATCTTTTCTCCATATCTATCATAGGCCTTGACTATCTGCTGAACAAGCTTATGCCTTACAACATCCTTATCAGTAAAATAGACAAATTTAATACCCTTGATGCCGCTCAATATCTCCTGAATCTCAATCAGTCCCGAGACACGCTCCCGCGGCAGGTCTACCTGTGTAATATCGCCGGTGATCACCACCTTGGAGTTGAACCCGAGCCTCGTGAGAAACATCTTCATCTGCTCAGATGTTGCATTCTGCGCCTCGTCCAGTATAACAAAGGAATCATTCAGTGTCCTGCCGCGCATAAAAGCAAGGGGCGCAATCTCTACTGTGCCTCGCTCTATAAGGCGGTTTGCCTTATCAAACTCTATCATGTCAAATAGCGCATCATATAATGGTCTTAAATAAGGGTGAACCTTTTCAAATATATCGCCCGGCAGATAGCCTAACTTTTCTCCTGCCTCAACAGCAGGCCTTGCAAGCACAATCCTGCTCACCTCTTTTTTCAGGAGTGCGGAGACTGCCATTGCCATGGCAAGATAGGTCTTGCCTGTGCCGGCAGGCCCGATCCCTATTGCCATGTCGTGTTTGCGGATTGCATCAACATATTTACGCTGATTGGCGGATTTTGGTGCGATGAATCTCTTTTTTGAAGAGACAGGGATAGTCTCCATGAATATCTTCTGGACAGAGACCTTCGGCTCCCTCTTTACTGAATGGATGGCAAAGGCAATATCCTCTTCCCTTAATAAAAAACCGTTTGCCGCCAATGCATTTATATCTGAGACGAGGGATTCAATCTTCTCCACTCCCCCGCCTTCGCCTTCTACTGACAGGTCTCCGCCCCGCGCAACCACCTTCACGCCAAAGAGCTCCTCCATGAGCCTGAGATTCGCATCGCGATTCCCATAAAAGGCAGGCAGGTCAATGCCATCAGCTAATCTTATCTTTGTAATCACACCCTTTTCCAATGTCTATATTATATCCTTAGTTTCTCCTTATTTTTGTATATATTTTATCATATAACAGGGAAAAAGGAAATAAGCAACGGTTACCGGCTATCCTTTGCCTTATCCCTAATCTCCTCCATAACCTTTTTTAAAGGGATTTTATTTTTAATAGCAATCCTCTTGCAATCCTCGTATTCAGGGTTTATACCTAATATCTCTTTATCATCAAAAGCTATCTTCACACGCACCTTTCCATATTTTGTCTTTATCTCTTTTATCTCTCTTTCTACCTTGATTCTTCCAATTTCCTGAACCCGAAGGCCAATGGATGTGGTTTCTCTAAAGATGATATCTGATAATATCTTAACATCATCCCTATTTGACAGCACGCTCAGCATTGTAGCAGGCCTGCCCTTTTTCATTATGATTGGCGTAAGATAAACATCCAAAGCGCCTTTTGCAAATAGTTTATCCATCACATATTCATAGAGCTGAGGGTTCATGTCGTCTATGTTTGTCTCAAGGAGGATGGTGTTTTCTTCCTTTGCAGGATTTTTCATCTCACCGATAAATATTCTTAGCAGATTTGGCATATCAGGCGAGTTAAATGTCCCCGCGCCATAGCCGATAGCCTTAATATCCATCTTTGGCATTGGCCCAAAGTCCTTTGAAAGTGTGCTGATGATAGCCGCGCCTGTTGGAGTTGTTAGCTCCATCTTTATATCTGTGGAATAGACAGGTATGCCTTTTAAAAGCTCTGCAGTAGCAGGGCCCGGAACAGGAAGAATTCCATGGGCTGATTTAGTATAACCTGAGCCGGTATTTATTGCCGATGCACAGATATTTTCAATACCGAGCAGGTGCAGGCCGATTACAGCGCCGGTTATATCAACAATTGCATCTACTGCACCAACCTCGTGGAAATGAAAATTGTTTATACTTGTCTTATGAACCTTTGCCTCAGCCTTTGCCAGCCTTTGAAAGACACTGATTGCATTATTTTTGATTGACCTGTCAAGTTTGCTATTGTTTATTATTTTTTTAATATCAGAAAGCCTGCGCTCTCTCTGCCTGCCTTTTACAATCACATCTACCTTTGTTGCAGAAATGCCGTTCTTTTTTACCTTCTTTGCAGTAATGTCATAATTATCAATTGGAAGTTTTGACAGATATGATTTTAATTCTTTAAGGCTCAGGCCTGCATCAATCAAGGCGCCGAGAGTCATATCACCGCTTATGCCTGAGAAGCAGTCAAAATATGCTGTCCGCATGAAAAGAAGTGTAACATCTCTTTTTTTTATGTTCAAGGGAAAGTTTTAGATTATTTTTCCACCCCTACACAATCACAATCTTCCACCCGTGCCTTTTTAATTCTCGCAAGACAGAACAAAAGCGCCTATCCTGATTTTTATATTTACCTTGAAGCAGGGTTTGTCATGGGTGTAGACAAGACCCTGCTGCTTCTCCCTTAATTATAACTTCACCATTTTAGAGGAATTTGTGAGGGCATTTTCACATTGATATTGCCTTCTCATTAAAATAGAAGTATAATTAAATAAATTCTTTGCTTTAAGAAAGAAATAAAAAGTTCGCCATAGTGTGTTTAATACAAGAGGAGCGTTCAACTGTTAATCACAATTGATGATATAATATGGCTGGATACAATATCAGTATTTTTTATCAGAAAGCTTAATAACAAGGCCCTAATTATAACTGCAAGAGATATGAACAAAAGGGAGAGGATAAGATATGAAAAAAAGTAGGCGCAGAGAGATGACAATAACAGAGGCGAGCGACTATTTTGACGAGCACGATATATTTGAGTTTGAAGATGTAAAAGAAGCTGCAGACATTAAATTCAAGCTGCAGAAAAAGAAATATGTAGGACTTGATATGGGACTTTTTAAGAAAATCAGAAGCAAGGCGAAAAAGCTCCATAAGAGCGAGGACATTCTTATTAAAGAATGGTTGATGGAGAAGGTAGGATAAAAAACCGCCTGTGCCTTTTTTTTCTCTTGCAAGATAGAACAAAAGCGCCTGTCCCGATTTTTATATTTCCTTGAAGCAGACTTTGTCATGGGTGCAGACCAGACCCTGCTGCTTTCCCAATTACGACCCTAATTATTCCCCAGAAAATTGGTTCCGGCTTGACCCTACACACATGCCAATTCCAGATGAAATCCCGGTTGATTTACTACCAGCTTCTTTCTTGTTATAGAGGCAATCTTAACCAGCAATTCAATACTGGGCAGACGTTTGTCTTTTAACCCCTCAAGACGGCCTATCATGGGCTGGCTTATGCCAATGGCATCTGCGAGTTCTGATTGTGTAAGTCCAGCCTTTTCTCTTGCTATTTTAATTTGTCTGGCAATAGCAACCCTTAATCTGGCTTTGTCTAAAAGGATTTTAAATTCGTGGTCTTTTTCGCGTCTTTTGATAATATCTTCAAGAGAATAAATATCTTTTGTGCGAGTATGGATTTTCATATAAATAACCTCCCTTTTTTAGTTTCCGAGTATATCCTTCATACGCCTGAGCGCAGTTTCAATTTCATGCTGCGGCGCCTTTTGGCTCTGTTTTTTATAGGCATGAAGGAGAACCATTG
>JACPZJ010000121.1 GCA_016195585.1 Nitrospirota bacterium
AATGTTTCAATCACAAGATGTTTATTGTCCGGTTTGAAAGCCTTATCTGTTTTTTTGCCTTTTAATAACTCAGCAGAAATAACAGTATATATTGTTCCATCGTATTTTACAAATGCACCAGGATATGGAGTCATTGCCCTTATCCTGTTCAAAATCTCTTTGAATGGTTTGTGAATATCAATTTCAGCATCCTTTAATGTACGCTTTGGATAATAAGAAGATTCAGATTCATCTGCCATTGGCAGTTTTTTTTTATCTATATTCGGGAGTAAATTCAATACCTCATTCAGCACATTACCTGAAAGTCTTGCAAGTTTCAGCCGCAGCGTCCCGTCATTATCTGAAGGCTCTATCATCAATTTAGCCTGTTTAATAATCCTTCCGCAATCTATTTTTTCATCTTCAATAAAATACGCTGTCACGCCTGTCTCTTCTTCGCCGTTTAGCAATGCCCACACAGTTGGTGTTGCCCCTCTATACTTTGGCAGGAGCGATGGGTGGATATTTATCATCCCAAGTTTTGGTATGGATATAATAGATTTTGGAATAATCTGATTAAAACTGCTTACAACAATAAGATCGGGAGAGAGTTTTTTAATAATGTCATATGTCTTTTCATCTTTAAAATTCAGCCCTTCATAGAGGGCTATCCCGCTTCTTAACACAACATCCTGCAGTTTTTCACATTCATAGTATGGAAAAGGACCTGCCTCCTTTTCAGGTGTAAATACTGCAATAATTCTAATAGATGGATGTTTAAGCAAAACCTTTAATGCATTATTTCCTAATCCTGTCATTCCAAATAGTATTGCCCTTATTCTATCCAAAACACCTCTCCCACCACACCTGAAACATCATCAGGTTACAGACCTTTCTACAGAGCTTCTTTTCCTTCAGGTTTTGAAAATATTTCATAGTGCAGTCATAATCCATTTCGCTTTATACTCTGATACGATTACCAGATGATCTTTAAACTCCTCTTGCCTATGGGTTCTCAAAAAAGGCAAAATAATTCCTATAATTTTTTCTGAAGCGGTAGGGTTGACTTTAATGCGTATCACACCAGGATGCCGGCTGAGAGGAAGAATTACCCAATCGCCAAAATGGTCATCAAGGGTAATAAGAATCCGATTATCTGCTGTTGATTTCTGCAGAATTTCTTTATCGTCAACCCGAGCCTGTCCTATTTCAGAGGCACGCAAGACATCATAGCCTTCTGCCCGGAGAGCATCGGCAACTCTAATATTAAACATCTGGTCCAGATATAATCTCATAATATCAGACATTGATGGCTTTCAATTCAGAATGCTCAAGAAATGACCTTGCATACCGCAGGGCTGCTTTAATATCTTCAAGTGTCAGCTCAGGATAGCCTGCAAGCAAATCCGGCCATGTTTCGCCTTCTGCCACTTGCTCAAGTATAACTGCAACCGGAATTCTCGTCCCTTTGATAACAGGTTTTCCATTACAAACCCTCGGGTTGATTTCAATCCTATCTATATAGCCCATAAATCCTCCTTATTTTCTCTTGTAGTCATAGTCTATTTGACTTCAAAACACCTCTCCCATCAAATCGCCAGCCAAAAGGCACAGGCTACTTTTTTTCATTTTTTGTCGTTTTTTTGATGGTGTGCTTGAACTTCAATACAGCAAAATTCAGCTCAATAGTTGTCTCTCTTTCATTGGACACCAGATTATCATCAAGAATTTCGGCAATGATTTCGCCGCTTTTTTTAAGCAAGTTTCGTTTTTGGCTGTCGTCCTGTGCGTTTGATAGCGCTTTGATATTTCGTGAAAGGTTTCTAATTTTTGCAAAAGTCTCAATAATGGCTATTGTTGTTTGTGTAGCTTGCGGGCTTTTGAGAATCGTCGCCAGCATATACAAGCCTTTTTCGGCAAAAGCTTTGGGTAAAACCCTTGTCTTAGAAAATTTTGCGGTGGAAATTTTCCACCGCAAATCTTCTAACTCCGCTTTATTGAGTTCGAAAATATAGCCCTCTGGAAATTTATCAGGATTATTTTTGACTGCTTTGTTTATATCCCTTGTTTCTACACCATAAAACTCAGCCACATCGCTATCAAGAATAACTTTTTGGCCTCGTAACTCAAGTATTTTGCCTTCAATTTCTCCCAACTTAACTATATCCATCCAAACCCCCAAACATTAATAACCTTCAAATTTGTAACTTGGCATTACTTATTTTCAAGATACCATTCTATGGTCTTTTTCTGAAGGAAAAAGAAGGAAAAAGGGACATACTATTTTTCATGCCACTAATCACTCAAAATATTTCTCCCACCAAACCTGAAACATCATCAGGTTCCAAAATATTCATGTATTAACAAGTTTCTGAAATCTTTTATATCCTGCCACTCTACATCCGGATGCTTTTGTTTTAACTCATCTGGAATCTTTCCTACCGCCTCACCGATAATTTCAAACTCTCTAATTACTGCCGAAGATGTTTTTCTGTCATTACAAAACTCTTCAAAAGACAAGTCCTTAACAAATGCCAGCACAGCGCTGCCTGAATCCAATATATCCACAAGATAAAGACGAAAGTCCCTTTCAGACATAAATTATTTGTCCTTTGATTTTATCTCGTATAACAGGTTTTAAAGAATGCTCAAATCCCATGTCTATTTTCCTTGCCAGTTCTTTCTCCAAAAACCTCTTCATCTCCAAGAAACTATGAATATTTTTTCTGTTTTTTTCTATCTCAACGACCATATCAATATCGCTTGAAGAAGTTTGCTCTTCCAGCGTGAAACTGCCAAAAATTCCAATGCGGGTTACGCCAAACCTTTCATATAAAAACCTTTTGTGATTTTTTAAATAAGATAAGATGCCCTCTATTGATGAAATTTCCATCTCTTACTCACCTCTCTTTTATTATACACAGTGTCAGAATTTATTGCGCATTGGTTGTCATGCCCGCTCTTTCCGTATTAGCAAATTGCCTTTTCCTTTGCATATACCTACTATCTCTTACTCAAAATACCTCTCCCACCAGACCTGAAACATCATCAGGTTCCAGACCTTGCCTGCGTAACCCCTATCGCCTGAATGATATTTTTGTAGTATATCTTGGACAGTGTCTGAATTCAATAAATTATGTTTTTTTAGCCTCTTTTCTGAAAGCACATCCATGCTGTAATCTTTGAGTTCCTCCATCATCCAGTCAAAAACAGGCAGGACAAATCCTTCCTTTGGTCTTTTAGTTATCCCTTCTGGCAACAGAGGCTCAACGCTTTTTTTTAAGATATCCTTCACATTCCCATCCTTTATCTTCATATTACCCGATATTGTTGCAACAAACTCAGCAAGCCTGTAATCAAGAAACGGGGAGCGTATTTCCACCGAATGCGCCATTGATAAAAAATCAACGAAGGCAAGCACCTGGTCAGGCAGTTGTGTATTCCACTCCATTTCAAGGATTCTATTAAGGGGATTTTTTGATGTTAACTCATTAAATTTTTTCCGAACCAAATCAAATGAACTTGTATTATTTAATCGTGACTTAAAGTAGTCTGTTAGAAGGTTTTGTTTTTCAGCATCACTGAAGAGGTATAAATTATACCGCCACTTTACCTCATCTCCCTCTGACTTATTGTAAAGGTCTTTGAGAAACTTCATATCACAAAGCTCAAAGAGGTTTTTCTCATCATCGGTTAAAGAATTGGTTATTATCCTCTCATAGAGCCTATTAAAGTGATACATTGGCTGCGCTGTCCTATGGGAGAGATAACTTCCAAAAAGTTCATCAGCGCC
>JACPZJ010000122.1 GCA_016195585.1 Nitrospirota bacterium
CAATAGAGCTTGGTGAATACAATATCAGGGTGAATGCAGTCATCCCGGGCTATCTGCCGACAGAGATGGGAGCAGATATCTCTGATAAAATAAAAGAGCAGATTATTGGCAAAAATGTTCTAAAAAGATACCCCCCCACCCTAACCCTCCCCCTCGAGGGGGGAGGGAAGGGAGAGGGTGAGATTGCAGATTTTGTCCATTACCTTTCCACAAAAGAAAATATATCAGGTCAGGTATTTAACCTTGACAGCAGGGTAATATAATGGCAAAAGGCATTTTTATAACTGGAACAGACACAGGTGTTGGAAAGACTATTGTTGCAGGCGGACTCGCCTGTGCATTAATGAGAGAAGGCCTTGATATTGGTGTAATGAAGCCAATTCAGACAGGATGTGTCGTAAAAAAGAATGGCAACCTCATTGCCCCTGATACAGAATTTTTAATCAGAATGTCAGGTGTAAAGGATAAGATTAATCTCGTCACCCCTTATTGCTTTAAAGAGCCCCTTGCGCCATCTGCTGCGGCAGAAGCAGAGGGAAATGAGATTGACATTGAAAAGATCATTTCTGCATATAATCTATTGACAGAAATGCATGATTCTATTATAGTAGAAGGAGCCGGGGGGATATTGGTTCCTATTTGGAAAGATTTTCTATTTATAGATATCATAAAAAGGCTTTCTATCCCGATAATAATAGTGGCAAGGATGGGTCTCGGCACGATCAATCATACACTCATGACTGTGAGATGCGCCAGAAGCGCAGGAATTGAGATAATAGGCATTATATTTAATCATACAAATAATATAAAAGATGGGATTGCAGAAAAAACCAACCCAAACATCATAAAAAGACTTTGCAATATCCCCATTCTCGGAATAATACCTTTCATTGATAAACTAAAAACCGAAGAGATAGCAGCAGATGACCTCTGCGCTATCTCTTCTGAAAATGTGGACATTAAATATATAAGGTCTTTTTTGTCTTTCTAAAAACTTAGGGGGAATGGAACATATGAAGGGATTTATATCCGATGGGAGACTCCCTTATCTCCTCTTGAATCTCTATATGAAGCAATTAACAGGTGTCCTCTTCTTCAAGAACCCTTCTAACAAGTTATACCGCATCTATATAGAAAAAGGGGAGATAGTATCTCTGACAAGTCAGGGCGAAAAGGATAGAGTTGTCCTTGAACACTTTCTGCTTGAGAGGAGCGGTGAGTATAGTTTTACCAAGCAGCCTGTATCAGTAATAAAATCTGCCTTCCAGATCCTTCCCATGTCTCAGATACTCCTTGATATGGGGCTTCCAAAAGAAAAGGTAGAGGCAAAGCCAAAGGCAGATTCTAACAGCAAGCTCTTTGAGGCAATAAGGTGGGAGCTTACAAAACTCATCGGGCCAATATCCTCTGTTATTATAAATGACAAATTGATTGAGATGGGAGAGATAAAAGACCTGTTTCCAAGAGAAAGGGTAACAGAGCTTTTGGAAAAAATTATAGCGGAGATTCCAGATGAAGACAGGAAAAAAAGATTCAGGAAAGGTGTAACAGAGGCGATTAAAAAAATATAGCAGTAAGGGAGGGTTTATAATGGCAAGAGGTATTTTGTGGTTTAAAAGCAGGCTGGAGTTAAAGCTCTTCAGCATTATAATTGTAATTATTGCAGGCTTCGCTGCATTAATATTCCTAACAATACAGAAAGAGACAGACGACCTGCTGAAAAAAACAAAAGAACAGGCATCCTTTCTATCCTCATCTGTTATAACCAGCCTTCAGAAGGATATGATGGAAGGCAGGGCTGACATGGCAAGGTGGCTTATTGAAGATTTAAAAACAATGAAGGGCGTTGAGAGGCTTCAGATTATAAGGACTGATAGTACAGAGGCCTTTCAGGATTTAAGCACTATACGTGATGTAGAGAAAAGAACAGCTATAAAAAAGGAGTGGCTTGAAAACCATCCTGATAAGGCAAATCCAATAGCAAAAGGAATAGACAACCCTCTTTTTAGAGATGCCTTAAAAAAAGGAACTACTGAGGCGGTAGAATATAATGAAAGGGTTGAAGGGAAAGAGGTTTTTACATATTTTAAACCTATTGCCAATGAACCGAGATGCTTTGGATGCCATGGCTCTGATAAAAATTTGAGGGGAATTCTGATGGTATCTATTGCTGTTGATAAGGATATCCAGAGCATAAGGTGGTATGTAATCATTACCTCAGTTATAACTGTATTAATTGTAATTACCTTCATGCGTACATTGATTAACAATATAATATTAAAACCCATCACCCATCTTGTAGATGTGGTTGACAAGATCAGCATGGGTGAGACAGATAAGAAGATAGATATATCATCCAATGACGAGATTCAGGACCTTGCAGATGCCATTAACAGGCTGAGAACAAGCATGAAGATGGCAATTGAGAAGCTGTATAAGAGGTAAATATAAGAGGTAAAAAAAATGCAGGGGCACGGCATGTCCATTCTCCGCAGTATTGCTACGCATGTCGCGCCCCTACAGACTCCACCATTTCTGTCCTAAAGCGCTGTATCATCCCTGAAGTTCCCTTTAATCCGCTTTGGCTCCCTAAACTCCGGCTTCTCCTTTGTGCCTTTGTTTAGAAAAAGTAAAATACGGAGCGGGGCTTTATTTTCATGGCCTCCTGGAGCAAAACCCCTCCTCCCCTTCTCGCCCTGCTTATCTCCCTCCACCTTCACATTAATTTTCCGTAATCGCCAACCCATCTGATAAATTTAATCCTGTCTTTTAATGCATTAAAAAGCCTCTTATCGGCTGTATATATCATACAGCCTTCTTTCTCTGCCAATGCCAGATAGGCACAGTCATAAACCGACCTGCTATAAATCCTTGCAAGCCTAAATGTCCTTTCAACAAGGCCTGCGAAGTCAAAAAGGCTCACCCCTATTGCTAAAATGTCATTGATTGCGTCAAGTCCTTCTTTTTCAGATATCCGCTTCTTAATAACAGCAATGTTGACGGCATTTACTACCTCATAGGCAAAAAGGTTCGGCGATATAAGTTCTATCTTTCCATTTATGAAGTCAATCAGCATCTGGATAGCCTGTTCTGCCTCAAGTTCATCTTTGAATTGCCATTTCAAGGCCACGCTGGCATCCACTACAATCCTATCCGCCATATAATCTGTCCCTTTCCTTTCTCCCCTCTCTTATCCAGTCAGCCACATCTCCTTTAACAGGCCGCAGCTTCTTTCTCCGGGCAAGGATTCTATCCATACTCTTCCTTCTCATCTCTTTAAGAATATCTGCCTCAATAACGAGTTCAAGCGCCTTCTCTATAGTTTCTGTTTCGGTCTTTGCCTTCAATATTACCATTGCCTTTTCTATCTTCTCCTGGTCTAATCTTACATGTTTGTCCCTGACAGTCATTGTCTTCATGGTCTTGCCTCCATTGGAATTCAACCTGCCTATCTATTAGCAGGTGATGTTCAATATTATAAGAGTATGTTCATAATGTCAAGAGCGAACCTGAAAGCGGTAATAGGCTCTCCCAAATTAATTTTACAGACAATCTGAACAGGAACAGGAAAGCGTCCCTCTATCTTCTAAAGTTTACTTCTTACAGCACCGTATCATCCTTGAACTTTCCCTTTATCGGCTTCAGCTCCTTAAACTCTGGCTTCTCCTTTGTCCCTGTGTTCATTAAAAGATAGATGCCAAAAGGGGTTTCATCTGTGCGGCCTCCAATCTGCTCAACTACCTTTTTATTGGACACTAAAAGGTCAATCTTGCCATCATCATCCCAGTCAAGGGGAACAACAGCAGTGTGGCTTGGAAGCCTGAGCTCTTTATTATTTACCTGAAGAGTCTGGGACTTGCCAAATACAGGGTTCTTATCAGTGCCTTCATTAATAAAGATATAAACCTTGCCATCCGATGACCCGCATATAATATCAAACTTGCCATCGCCATTCCAGTCAGCAACAAATGGCGTTGCATAGCCGGATACGCTGATTTGAGTTTTCATGCCGTCATCTGAAAATCGCGGCTGAGAATTATCGCCCATGTTAAAAAAGACATAGACATTGCCCCTTGAATTGCCCACCAATAGGTCTTTTTTGCCGTCAGCATTCCAATCAACCATTGATACAGAAGAGTACTGCCCAACATCAAGCGAGCCGTCGTTTAATTTCATCTCTGCTGCATAGAGCGGCGACTGATTCGTCCCCATGTTAATAAACACAGACACCTCGCCAGAGGCCTGACCAACAATAACATCCTTTTTGCCGTCGCTGTTATAGTCTGCTATATATGGGTCTGAAAGCCTCTGCACCTCAACGCCAGGAATCTTTGCCGGCTTGCCATATATCGGCTGGGAATTTGTCCCAGTATTTAGATAGACATAAACCTGGCCGCTGTCCGAGCCGGTGATGATATCCTTCTTGCCGTCCTCATTCCAGTCAAAGGGATTGATTTGTGGGGGTGGTGGAGCAGTCCCATCCTTCTTCTGCATCTCCAAAATCTTTTCATACACCACCTCCATTTATATTGTTTAACCGCTTATTATGTCCTATAAAACTACTACAACTAAATAATAGGGTTTTCTCGTATCTTCCCTCGTTTCTAAAATGTAATCCATTCTATTGCACTGTTTTAGGCAAATCAAGCAAAAAGGTGCTTATTTAAGAAGGGCAAGAGGGTTGTGTCTTGAAAAATAAGTTTTTGGTCTTTCTATCTTTCTTCCTTGATACATAGATTATTGTTTTAAAACAGGCTGACCCTCTTAGCCTATTGCAATTCCAAACATCTTGACATTGTAGCCACATTATTATAAACTTGTATATACAATATTTAAGGAGGTTGTATTATGCAAACCCTGTCAAAAAAGATAGCCAAGCATTTTAGATTAAATCAGGATTTAATTAGAAGCGCAAAAAAGATACTTGGCGCAAAGACCGAGACTAAAACAATAGAATCAGCCCTGACTGAGATAATATATCAGGAGAAAATGAGGAAATTTATTGAGCAAACAGGCAAGAAGTTCAAATTTGAGGGGCTTAATTGAGGCAAAAGGCCATTCTTGACACATCTTTTCTCATAGAGCATTTCAGAAAAGGCGCAGTTCAGGATATATTTTTAAAACTAAATAGATATTACCACATTTCATTCAGTTCAGTGGTTTTAATGGAGCTTCTTTCAGGCGCATTTGACAGGAAGGAGCGAAGGCTCATTGAACAGATCAAAAATAATTTTACAATAATAACAGTAGCAGAAGGGCAATGGTATGCTGCAGGGGATGTAATGTTAAAATTAAGGCAGGATAAAAATATTGACCCATTAAAAATCAAAAGCCTTCTTGCAGATATACTTATTGCTGTATCTGTAAGAGAAATTGGCGCGGTTTTGATTACAAAAAACGAAAAAGACTTCAAACTTATCAGAGAGGCAATGGATTTTAAATATATAGCTGTTTAATCACTTCTTCACAATTTTTCAATTGATCTCAAACACGCAGTGTATGTATTAGGAAACACGGTCTGCAGTTAAATGGCTATAGCTTGATACTCATTAAATCTCCTTGACACGCCTTAATTGCAGGTGGTAAGATTAATCATAAATGTTCGCATTAATTAGAGAAAAGCCCTTGAATAAATTAATAATTTTTCTTGCCACAGGGTTTTATGCAGGCTATATCCCCATTGCCCCGGGAACAGCAGGCAGCCTTGTTGGCATTGGGTTATATCTCCTATTAAATGGACTCTCCATCGCCTATTATCTGCTGATTATTTCTTTCCTTTTTATTTTTGGCGTCTATATCTCAAATGAGGCAGAGGCCTTATTTAAAAAGAAGGATCCTTCCCATGTTGTATTTGACGAGATTATTGGTATGCTTGTAACTATGATTCTTATCCCGGCAGGGATTGGATGGTTAGTCGCAGGTTTTCTACTTTTCAGGTTCTTTGATATTTTAAAACCCTATCCCATAAGAGATATAGAAAAGAGGATGAATGGCGGCATTGGAATCATGCTTGATGATGTTGCAGCAGGGATTTATGCGAATGTCCTGCTTCAGGGTGTAAGACTCTATGTGGGCTGAGATCATCTCTGTCGGCTCAGAGCTCCTTTCATGGGATAAGGCAGAGACGAATTCATTATATCTTTCAAAACAGCTAAAGCTCCTCGGATTAGAGGTTCGCTACAAATCGATTGTTGGCGATATTGAATCTGATATTGAATCCGCCCTGATAACAGCAGCAGGACGCTCCTCTTTTGTAGTAGTAACCGGCGGCCTTGGGCCTACAGAGGATGACCTGACGAGAAAGGCTGTTGCCAAGGCATTAAAAAGGGGGCTTGTTTTATCTGATGCGCTCATTGAAAAGATAAAGACCCGTTTTGAGGCGGTGGGAAAGGAGATGCCAAAGAATAATGAAAGGCAGGCACTGATACCCAATAAGGCAATTATAATTGATAATCCTATTGGCACAGCGCCCGGCTTTGCACTGGAGCATAATAAAAGCCTTGTAATATGCCTGCCCGGCGTTCCAAGTGAGATGCAGAGGATGTTTGAAGAGGGTGTTTTGCCTCTGATAAAGGGCAGGATAGAAGGCCCCGGAACTATTGAGGCAAGGATTATCAGAATCTGCGGCATTGCAGAGGCTAAGATAGACGAGATAATCGGGGATCTGTATGCAGCAGAAAGGGGTGTTAGAATCGGCCTGACTGCTGATGAATATGGTGTGGATGTAAGGATAACATCAGCAGGATTATCTGATGCAGAGGCAGCAAAACGGGTGGATGAATTAAAGGAGAAGATTGCTGCAAGATTAAAGGACAATATCTATAGCTTTAATGAAGAGGCAATGGAGGCGATTGTTGTCAGGTTGTTGAAGGAAAAGGGCGCAAGGCTTTCGGTTGCTGAATCTTGCACAGGCGGGCTTATCCAGAAGAGGATAACAGATGTCTCAGGAAGCTCTGCCTGTTTTGAGATGGGGGTTGTGTGCTACAGCAATGAGGCAAAGATGCAGGTATTAAGGGTTCCTCCTGAGATGATAAAGGAGTATGGGAGTGTGAGCTCACAGGCGGCAATGGCAATGGCAGATGGGATAAGAAGGATTGCGGGCACAGGATACGGCCTCGGTATAACAGGCATTGCCGGCCCTGAAGGCGGCACAGAAAAGAAGCCTGTCGGCCTTGTGTACATTGCCCTTTCAGAAAAAGGCAAGGAGATGAGGTGCAAGGGTTACAATTTCACAGGCAGCAGGGAGATGATAAGGATAAAGGCATCGCAGTTTGCCTTAGACATGATAAGGAGAACGTTGCTTAAATTACAATGATTCGTTCTTTTATTGCAATTGAGATACCTGATGAATTAAAAAATGATGCGCTGGAAATACAGAAGAGATTTAAGGCAGTCAGCGCTGATGCAAGCTGGACAAGGATTGATGGGATACATCTTACATTGAAATTTTTGGGGGATGTTGAAGAGAAAAAAATAGAGGAGATAAAGAGGGTACTGGAAGAGATTGCGAGAGGCACACAGCGCATTAAGATAAAAATAGGAGGTGTGGGTGCGTTCCCA
Organism: Nitrospirota bacterium; assembly: GCA_016195585.1. GTDB lineage: Bacteria > Nitrospirota > CAKKRA01 > 9FT-COMBO-42-15 > 9FT-COMBO-42-15 > JACPZJ01. The sequence goes on from JACPZJ010000122.1 coordinate 7,561, forward strand.
AACCAGAAGATGCCGAGGGTGCTCTGGATTGGTATAAGAAACGAGGATGGCGAACTTGAGGGGCTTTATAAAAGGATAGATGCAGAATTATCAGAAATGGGTTTTGAGAAGGAGGACAGGGATTTTAAGCCGCATCTTACACTCGGCAGGATGAGGTCGCAAAAGGGAAGGGAAGGCATTATTAAGCTGTTAGAGGAGTTCAAAGATAAAGAGCTCGGTGTATTTACAGCATCAGACATAAGATTAATAAAGAGTGAACTGCGGCCGCAGGGTGCGGTGTATACAGAGCTTGGAAGGTTCAGTTTTGGAAGATAATTGGAATTGAGGAGCAGGTTTATGAATCGGTGAATGGGAGAAAATGTCTCCGTTTCAGACTTGCTGCATGATTAAACATTACAAGGAGGGGTGCAAAATGGCGGACAAGGATAAATTAAAGGCATTGGAACTTACAATCTCCCAGATAGAAAAGCAGTTTGGGAAGGGCTCTATAATGAGGCTCGGCGCGGATGAGGTGATATCTGATGCCCCTGTGATACCAACAGGCTCGCTAGGACTTGATATAGCGCTTGGCATCGGCGGCGTGCCGAAAGGAAGGGTGATAGAGATATTCGGGCCAGAGTCATCAGGCAAGACAACTCTGACCCTGCATATTATTTCAGAGGCGCAGAAGGCAGGAGGTTCTGCTGCCTTTATTGATGCAGAGCATGCGCTGGATGTGAATTATGCGAGGAAGCTTGGCATAAAGACAGAGGATCTTTTGATCTCGCAGCCTGATACAGGGGAGCAGGCGCTTGAGGTTGCAGAAATGCTGGTTCGCAGCGGGGCAATTGATATTATTGTTATAGACTCTGTTGCGGCCCTTGTGCCAAAGGCAGAGATTGAAGGTGAGATGGGAGACGCCCACATGGGGCTTCAGGCAAGGCTTATGTCTCAGGCATTGAGAAAGCTTACAGCAGTTATAAGTAAATCGCAGACAACAGTTATCTTCATTAACCAGATAAGGATGAAGATAGGCGTGATGTTTGGGAATCCTGAGACAACAACAGGAGGCAATGCTTTGAAATTCTATTCCTCTGTAAGGCTTGATATTAGAAAGGTCTCTGCCATAAAAGATGGGGAGGAAGTAACAGGAAACCGTGTGCGTGTGAAGGTTGTTAAGAACAAGGTTGCGCCTCCATTTAAGCAGGCAGAGTTTGATGTGATGTTTAATGAAGGCATCTCAAAGATCGGCGAGATAGTTGACCTTGGCGCGGAAAAGGGTATAATTGAAAAGAGCGGCGCATGGTATTCATATAATGGCGAGCGGATAGGTCAGGGAAGGGAGAATGCCATAAAATTTTTAAAGGATAATACAGCGGCTGCAAGCGATATTGAGAATAAGATTAAAATGGCATTTGGTCTGGCAGGCAAGATGAAGACAGAGGAGAGGAAACAGGCTGCACCAGCAACAGCAAAAGGGGCGACAACCACTAAGCCTGTTGCGGTTTAATAAGATAAAAAATACTAATTCCTAACAGAATAAATTGAAACGGGGAGAGGGGGAATCGGCGAAACGGAGACAAAAGAATTTCTCCGATTCACCCCTTCTCCGATTCTCCGGTTCGCTTCCGAAATTAGGATTTTTCATGGAGGTTTAATATGAACATTAATGAACTCCTTAAAACAGCCTCAGAGCGCAGGGCATCAGATATCCACATAAAGGTAGGCAGCCCACCGGTATTGAGGATTGACGGCAAGCTTGTGCCGATGGTGGAACAGAACAGGGTCACACAGGAGGAGGCGGTATCAGTTGCCTTTGGCATCATGAGCAACCCTCAGAAGCAGAAGTTTAAAGAGAGGAATGAGCTTGACCTTGCCTACAGCGTGCCCGGCCTCGGAAGGTTCAGGGTGAATGTCTTTCAGCAGAGGGGCACAATAGGCATCGTTTTTAGGGTTGTTCCAATGAAGATACAGACTGTGGAGGAGCTTAATCTTCCGGTTGTAATTGAAAAGCTTGGAAATGAACAGAGGGGGCTCATCCTGGTTACAGGGACAACAGGCAGCGGTAAGTCAACTACTCTGGCTGCTGTGATTGATTTTATTAATACAACAAGGACAGAGCATATCATGACCATTGAGGACCCCATTGAATTTTTGCACAGGGATAAGAAGAGCATAGTGAATCAGAGGGAGGTCGGCGCTGATACAGAATCATTCAGCGGCGCATTGCGAAGCGCCCTGAGGCAGGACCCTGATGTCATCCTCGTCGGCGAGATGAGGGATTTTGAGACCATATCCACTGCGCTCACAGCGGCAGAGACAGGCCACCTTGTCCTAAGCACACTGCACACAGTTGATGCCACAGAGACTATTAACCGTATTATATCTGTCTT
>JACPZJ010000123.1 GCA_016195585.1 Nitrospirota bacterium
TACATACTCCCTCACTGCCTCTTCCCAAGACCGCAGCAATGGGATGCCTTCAAGCTCAAGCATGAAGTTTTGCAGGACTGAGTTCGCAGGTCTTTTTGCCGGTCTGTTTAATTCGCTGCTCTTTATTGATATAAGTTTTATATGTCCTATATGACTTATATCAACAATCTTCTTTGCAAATTCAAACCATGAACAGGAGCCGCTGTTTGTAATATGATAAATTCCGTATCTTTCTCTATCAATAATCTCACCAATTTTATCTGCCAAGTCTTTTGTATATGTAGGCGAGCCAAACTGGTCATCAACTATCTTTAATACCTTCTCAGTTTTTGCCTTATTAATAATAGTATCTACAAAATTTGTACCGCCTTCACCATAGAGCCATGAAGTTCTTATAATATAAAACCTGTTTAACATCTGCCTTACAAACTCCTCCCCAGCGAGCTTGGTTTTACCGTAAACACTTAAAGGGTTTGCAGAATCAAATTCAATATATGGCGTGTTCTTTGCCCCGTCAAAAACATAGTCTGTGCTGATATAAACCATTGAGGCATCAATCCTCTGACATGCAACAGCAACATTCCTTGTGCCAATGGCATTTACCCTGTATGCAAGATTAATATTACTTTCGCAGTCATCTACCTTTGTATATCCAGCAGTATGTATAACTACATCAGGCCTTATTTTTCTGATTACCTTAACAACTGCATCAAAATCAGTTATGTCTGCATCCTCTATTGTAATACCTTTTATGCTGTATTTCTTCTTCAATTGCTCAAGGAGGAAAGATCCCAGCATCCCATTTGAGCCTGTTATAAGAACCTTTTTCTTTACCCTTAGCCTTTTGCCCTTCGCCATTCGCCCTTAGCCCTTTGCCTTTAACCTTCTCTGTACATCTTTTTATAATATCTTTTATACTCTCCGCTCTTAATCTTCTGCCACCACTCTTTATTCTTTAAATACCAGTCAATAGTAGTATCAAGACCTTTATCAAAATTATATCCTGGCTTCCACCCAAGCTCTTTTCTGATTTTTGTTGAATCAATGGCATATCGCCTGTCATGGCCTTTTCTGTCAGGGACAAATTTTATAAGACTTGTTGAAAATGGCATGGATAATCTCTTGCTTATTTTTTTAAGAATAATTTTTACAACATCTATATTTTTTCTTTCTGAATTGCCGCCGATATTGTAAACCTCTCCAACCTTTCCTTTATGAAGGATTGCATCAATGGCAGAGCAGTGGTCATCCACATATATCCAATCCCTTACATTTAAGCCATCGCCATATATAGGAAGTGGTTTATTTTCTAAGGCATTGGTTATCATCAATGGGATAAATTTTTCTGGAAATTGATAGGAGCCGTAGTTATTTGAACATCGGGCGATTATGCCGGGAAATTTATGAGTATGGCAGTAAGCGCGCACAAGCACATCGCCTGCTGCCTTGCTTGCAGAATATGGACTGTTTGGCGCTAATGGCGTCTTTTCTGTGAAATACCCACTCTTTCCAAGAGAGCCGTAGACCTCATCTGTAGATATCTGGATGTATCTTGTTATTTTTGCTGATATCGCTGCCTCAAGAAGCGCCTGTGTGCCTACAACATTTGTCTGAATAAAATCAGAGGAATCAATAATGCTCCTGTCAACATGCGACTCAGCAGCAAAATTAATTACAGCATCAACGCCTTTTACCAATCTGTTTACAAGCCTTCTATCTGCAATATCGCCCTTTACAAAAGAATAGGTCTTATAGGACTTATCTATATCCCTTAGGTTTTCAAGATTTCCTGCATAGGTTAGTTTGTCAAGATTTATCACCTTATAATTTTTATGATGCTTTAAAATGTATCTGATAAAATTGGAGCCAATAAAACCAGCGCCGCCAGTAATCAGCAGTATCACCTTTAGCCGTCCTTTCTCTTCCAGTCGTAAGGTATCTCTTTTGAATCAGGCGGAATCCTGTATTCATCAGGTGAATTGGGATTATACGGCTCTGTAGAGCAGTTGATTACAATTGCCTCTGCCTCGCTTATGCACTTAAAGCCGTGATAGACATTTGCCGGTATCTGTAAAAGTATAGGATTATGCTCGCCCATAAAGAACTCGTTAACCTCGCCGTGAGTTGGTGAATCTTTTCTGTTGTCATATAAGACAACCTTCATCATCCCTTTTACAACAACAAAGTTGTCAATCTGTTTTTTATGATAGTGCCATGCCTTTACAATGCCGGGATATGCTGTGGTCATATAGACTTGACCAAATCTAATGAAGATGTCATCATCAGAGCGCAGCATCTCCATCAGCCTTCCCCGCTCATCAGGCATTACCTTTAGCTTTTTTATCTTCACGCCGTTAATCATAATTTCCCCTTTCTTTTCAAAAGTCTACATTACATAATGCCCGTTGTCAAGACCGATTAGAGGTTATACACCCCCACCCCCCTTTAATTCCCCCCTTAGTAAGGTGGGACACAGAGGGGTTAAAGGGGTAGGAATGGGTGGGGGGGTCTGGCGCTAAAAGATTGACAGCCTTTAAAATTTCGTATAGAATATATGAACAATTGTTCAATTATTAACCTATAACAAAAGGAGCCAAATATGATGAACTGGATGAATGGTTATGGTAATTGGGGATTTTCCTTCGGGCCATTTTTTATGATTATCTTCTGGGTGCTAATAATTGTAGGCATAGTATATCTTGTAAAGCTCGTTGCTGGACAGGGAGGCGGGACAGAAGAAAAAAGGGAGACACCGCTTGATATCTTGAAAAAGAGATATGCAAAGGGTGAGATAAACAAAAAGGAGTTTGAAGCAAAGAAGAAGGATTTAACGGAGTAAATAAATGTCAAACAATGAGACAACATGCGAATTGAATATTGCTGGTATGGACTGCGCCTCCTGTGCAGGCAAGATTGAAAAGGGATTAAAAAGCATTAATGGCGTCAAGGATGTATCTGTGAATTTTGGCGCAGGAAAGGCGAAGGTCAGTTTTAACCCTGCTTCAGTTAATCTTGAGAAGATTAAAAAAGGTATAGAGTCGCTCGGATACAAGGTTAAAGAAAATGAGAAGGATGAAGGCAATAAAGAAACCCTTGACATAATCCGCATGGCTGTTGTCGGCATCCTGATTTTAATCGGCTGGAGCGGCATCCTGTCCCCTTTAATCAGATACGATATAGCCTCTATTATTGCTGCGCTCATCGGCGGCTATCCTCTTGTAAAAAAGGCCTTCATCGATTTAAAGACTAAGACTATCACTGCTGATGTTTTTATGGCGCTCGGAGTTGTTGCTGCTGCAATTATCGGCGAGTTTCTCTCCTCTGCTGTTATTGCCTTTTTTATGCTCATTGCAGAGTATCTTGACAAGCTCACCATGGACAAGGCAAGGAGGGCATTGTATGAGCTGATAAAGCTCTCGCCAAAGAGCGCGAGGATTGTTAAAGATGGAAGGGAAATAGAGATAGCTATTGAGGAGATAAAAAAAGGTGATGTAGTCATCGTGAGGCCTGGCGAGAGGATACCTGTTGATGGCAGGATAGTTGAAGGCTCGTCCTTTGTTAATCAGGCAACTATAACTGGCGAGTCCATGCCTGTTGAAAAGGGTTCTGGCGATGAGGTTTATTCAGCAACAATAAATGACGCGGGGCTTTTAAAGATAAAGGCAATACATGCCGGCGCTGATACCACCCTTGCAAAGATTATCCATCTTGTAGAAGAGGCAGAATCAGCAAAGGCGCCTGTGCAGAGGATTGCAGATAAGTTTGCTGCATATTTTACGCCTGCAATCTTATTGATCGCCGGCCTGACATTTTTAATCAGCGGCAATTTTATCTATGCCATTGCTGTTATTGTTGTTGCCTGCCCATGCACTGTTGCTATTGCAACACCCCTTGCCATTGTTGCAGGCACAGGAAAGGCTGCAAGAAAGGGTATCATCATAAAAGGTGGAATCTACTTAGAGGCTCTGGCAAAGATAGACACGGTTGTAATGGACAAGACAGGGACAATAACAATCGGCGAGCCAAGGATTACAGACATCAAGGCATTTGCAGAGCATAATGAAGACGAGATACTTACCATGGCTGCTGCAGTTGAGAGATACTCTGAGCACCCATTATCAAAGGCAATTATAAAAAAGGCAGAAGACGAGGGCATTCATATACCTGAACCGCAAGACTTTCAAATAATACCGGGGCAGGGTGTAATGGCAAGATATAATGGCACATCTGTGCTTCTCGGAAGCAGGGAGCTTCTGAAAGGCGGAAAGGTGACCTTAACGGCTGAAATAGAGGCATATATGAAGGCCCGTGAGGAGGAGGGCAAGACAGCGCTTTTGATCAGCCATGACAGCGAGGTATGCGGTGTAATTGCAGTATCAGATGTTGTAAGAAAGGAGAGCATAGAGGCAATCAAAGAGATTAAAGATGCGGGTATAAAAAATATCATCATGCTTACAGGCGACAACTGGCGCACTGCAAGGGCAATAGCAGGACAGGTTGGCATTGATAATGTAGAGGCAGAGCTTATGCCGGAGGATAAGGTTAAAAAAGTTCAGGAGCTTCTCTCAAAAGGCAGAAAGGTTGCAATGGTTGGCGATGGAATCAATGATGCCCCTGCCCTCGCAATGGCAGATGTTGGGATTGCAATGGGTGTTGCAGGAACAGATGTTGCCATAGAGGCCGCTGATGTGGCATTGATGAGGGATGACTGGAGGCAGATACCAGAGGCAATAAGAATAGGAAGAAAAACCTTTGGCGTAATCAAGCAGAACCTTGCAATCGGCATTGTCTTTAATATTATTGGCGTAAGCCTTGCTGCAACAGGCGTTTTAACGCCAATGATGGCGGCAGTAGCCCATGTATTGCCGGATGTCATTGTGTTTGCCAATTCAGCGAGGGTGATAAGGTAGCCGCAGGCTAATATTTTCCCCTA
>JACPZJ010000134.1 GCA_016195585.1 Nitrospirota bacterium
CGGCGAGGGGGAGGGTGAAATGAGGACTTTCAGATGAAAAAAATCAAACTTAACATCATCACACTATGCCTTCTGATCCTTTGCCTTTCTGCTTTTCCTGCCCATGCACAAAAGGAAACAATAAAGATAGGTGTTATCGGCCCTGCAACAGGAGACCTTGCTGACTATGGCCAGAAAACACTTGCTGGTGTAATGACTGCTGTTAATGAGATAAATGCAAAGGGAGGAGTGCTTGGCAAGGAGCTGGAGGTACTGCCTTATGATGACAAGAATACCATGGCCGGTGCTGTAAATGCAGCCATTAAATTAATTGAGCAGCACAAGGTTATAGGGATTATTGCAGCGCCCACTGGCTGGTCATCCTTTGCCCCGACCTTTGCAGCAAACAGTGCAAAGACTATATATCTATCAGCAGGCACAAGGAGAAAGCTCGGGAAAACAGGCAGCTTTATCTTCAGGAATTCACTGCCCGATGATATTGCAGCAGAGGATACTATTGCCTATTGCGTTGATAAATTAGGCTATAAAAATTATGCCGTAATTACATCAATGGACAATGACTACTCGCTTACCCTCAGCGCATATTTTAAAAAAGGGATACTGGACAAAAAGGCAAAGATTATTGATGAGGTTCATACAGGCGAGGGGTATACTGATTTTAAGGATACCATATCTGGACTCAAGAAAAAATCAGGTGGCGCAATTGATGCAATAATATATACCGGCGGGCCTAAAGAGGCTGCGCTGATTATGGAAGAGGCAAGAAGGCAGGAATTAAAGGCCGCACTCATAGGCGGCGAGGATCTGATGGTTCCTGAATTATGGGAAACAGGAAAGGATGCGGTAATAGGAACAATTGCATATAACAGTTTTGCCGCAGAAAGTAAGACAAAAGAGGCCGCAAAATTTATAGAGCTTTATAAGAAAGAAAAAAATGAGCTGCCTGATGGAAGAGCGGCGCTGGCCTATGATGCAGCGCTCCTTCTTGCTGAGGCAATTAAGACGGCAAAATCTACAGACAGGGTTAGGGTGCGTGATGCCCTTGTAAGTTTAAAAGGGTTTCGCGGGGCAACAGGTTCAATGAATTTCAGGCAGGGCGGCGAACCTGTGAAGCATCCGTTTATTTTCATGCTTGAAAAGAAAGATGGCAATTATACCTTTAAACTTGTTGAAGAAAAGAATTGAACACTCAAATAATTGGAATCTTCCTATTCTCTGCTTCATTATTACTACTTGAGATAACCCTCACAAGGCTGAGCTCTGTAATTCTCTCCTACCATCATGTCTTCCTCGTGGTTTCAATCTCCATGCTGGGGCTTGGAATTGGCGGTCTTGCTGCCTTTTATCTTACTAATCCCCCCTCGCCCCCCGATAATCCCCCTACATCCCCCATTATTAAAGGGGGACAGAGGGGGATTTTAAAAGGGGGGGAAGGGGGATTTTCGGGCGAGAGATATCTGCTGCTGAGCTGTGCATTATTTATTATCTCCATACCTATCTCAATAATCTTAATGTCGCAGCTTCCTTATACGCCCAATATCTTCTTCTATGCCTTTTTAATGTTCATCCCCTTTTTCTTTGCAGGCATTCTCTTATCTATTATATTCAGGCTCTATCCTGAATACAGCTCAAGGCTCTATGCAGCAGATATTGCCGGCGCAGCAGCAGGGGTGGCTGCAGCAGTGCTTTTGCTAAAACTATCAGGCGGGGTAAATAGCGCGCTCATCGCTGCTGTAATGGCATCAGCGGCAATGATATTTTTCAGCCTCAGGACAAAGAAATTTATTTTGCCTGTCCTGTTTACTCTTATTACCTCTACTCTCTTTCTTACAAATCTATCATTCCCATTTGCAAAAGAAGTGCCTATAGGCAACGACCCTGTAAAGGATTTAAGCAGATTACTCGCTGATCCTGAAAGTGGCGGTGAGATTATTGAAACACGGTGGAGCGCCTTTGGCAGAACAGACCTTGTAAGGCACACAAAGAACGAGGGATTTATGACCCTCTTTGTGGACGGTACAGCAGGGACGCCAATGTACCGCTTTAACGGTGATATCAGGAACCCTGATGGTGTGATAAAAGAGATGCCCCAAACCTTTCCGGGATCTTTTCCATTTCTCTTTCTTACAGAGCATGAAAAGGAAAATACCCTGATTATCGGCAGCGGCGGCGGCAGGGATGTGCTTATTGCATTAATGGCAGGTATAAAGGATATAACAGCAGTGGAGATAAACAGGGAGCTGGTTGATATTGTAAAGGGGCGCGTCGGTTTTAATGGCGGGATATATACTAAATATAAAAATGTAAATGTTCTTATTGATGAGGGGAGGAGCTTCCTCAGGCGATCAGATCATAAATATAACTCAATTATACTTACACTGCCTGTTACAAAGAGCAGCAGGAGCATAGAGGGCTATGCGCTTACAGAGAGCTTTCTTTTGACCTCTGAATCTATCAGCGATTATCTTGAGCATTTAAAAGATGACGGCCAGCTTATTGTGCTTGTTCATAACAAGAACATGGCCCTGAGGCTGGTTTCGCTTGCGCTTGATGCAATGAAGGATGCTGGAATAGACAATCCCGCAGCAATGAGGCGCATATATCTATTTGGTGAGAAGCTCCCATTATTTGTTTTAAAGAAAAGGCCATTCACCGAGGATGAGATAAGCCTCAGGGCAGCGGAGATGAGAAGGCTCGGCTTTGATGAGGGCATTCTCTTTATGCCTTATAATAAGATTAATAGCCAGGATTCTTTAAACAGGGCGCTGGCATTGATTGCAAATGGACAGGTTACGATGGATAAGGTTATTAAGGCATCTGATAAGGATATGTCGCCTGTAACAGATGACAGCCCTTTTTTCTATAAATTTGAAAAGGGGCTGCCAGAAAATATCGTGAGCCTCCTTTGGTTCGCTGCCATACTATCTATAATAATAACTTTCCTGCCGTTTATACTCGGCCTTAAATCAAAACTTAACTTCTCAACCTTCAAACCAGTATTGCTCTTTATCCTTCTCGGCGCAGGGTTTATGATCCTTGAGGTATCTTTTATCCAGAGATTTATCCTATTTTTAGGCGCGCCGGTTATCTCTCTTTCGGTGTTTCTGATAACACTTTTTGCTGGAATGGGAACTGGAAGCTTCTTTACAAGCCGTTTTGAAGGAGGCCGGATAAATTTCAACATAAGCCTCTATGCTTTTCTGATAGGTATAATAATTCTTATATACACGTTTCTTTTGCATTATCTAAGATTTTTTATCGGCTACGACCTCGGCACAAGAGTATTAATAACTGTAATCTTGCTCCTGCCGCTCGGCTTTTTATTGGGAATCCCCTTTCCTTCAGGCATAAGGGCATTAAAGCAGGAAAATAAAGAATCCTTGATCCCTTGGATGTGGGGGATCAATGGCGCAGCATCAGTTCTCGGCTCTGCCCTTGCTGTGGCCATTGCAATAAAGATCGGTTTTACTGCCGCAGGGCTTATCGGCGCAGGCTGCTATCTTCTTATCGGCCTAATCTACATCTTCCATCAGAACAAAAGAACCTGATAAAAACCATTCCTTATTTACGCCTCTGATTCTTTTTTAATTTTTCCCTTGACACAGATTCTTTTTTAATGTATATTTTTATCAGATAGTAAAAATTACTATTTGGTAATAAATACTATGAAAAAAACATCAGGTTTTATTGCAAAATGCAGGGAGAGGGGGCTAAAGCTTACGCCCCAAAGGCTTGCGATCCATAAGATCCTTGCGGCGAAGGCGCAGCACCCGACTATAAATGAGGTGTACGAGAGGATAAAGAAGGACTACCCTTCTCTTTCCTTAAACACTGTTTATAAGACCCTGCAGCTCTTTATTGAACTCGGCATGGCATCCCAGTTTACCACGAAGGAGGGTGTGATAAGGTATGAGATAAAGATACAGCCCCATCACC
>JACPZJ010000048.1 GCA_016195585.1 Nitrospirota bacterium
ATTTAAGACCGTTCTCGAATATCCGAAGTTTTCTCTGACAGCGCAGGAGATGAAGATGATTATTGAGGAAGAAGTTCTGCCTTTCTTTGAAGTAATTGAAGTTGCGGATAAGATCAAAAGAGTATGCAGGGACGCCGATGATGATAAATTCATTGCCTGCGCCGTATCTGCATCAGCGGATTTTATTGTCACAGGAGACAAGGATTTGCTGGATATAGGCAGACGCCAGTCTGTCAGGATTTTAGGCGCCTCAGATTTTTTAAGGATACTTAAAAGTGAGTAAGATATGAAAAAACGGAACGGTTGTTCTCTTTAAATGCAATTGTGTCAAATCTATGGGGCAGATATTAAAAACCGTGCGGCTCTTGAGGCAGGCGGCGGAAAGGCGGTTGAGGGGATTTCAAGGGACAGTTTACCTAAGTTAGTGATTTTGGTATGCTATCCTTGATATATGAAAAAGGAGGGAAACTATGTCTTCATTATTACAGGAAGTAGCGGCTAAGGCTCATAATTTATCTATTGATGAGCGCGCAGAGTTGGTCCATGAACTTATTGTAAGCCTGGATGAGGGAATGGACAACGAATTTGAAGCAGCCTGGGACGCAGAGATTGAAAGGCGTGTGAAAGAAATTAAAAGCGGCAAAGCAAAAGGGAGGCCGGCAGAGGAGATACTGGCTGAGATAAGAGTAAAATATTCATGAAGCGAATCATAGTCCACAGTGAAGCAGAACTTGAACTATGGCAAGCCGTTGACTACTATGAAAGCAGGTGCGTTGGATTAGGTTTGGACTTTGAGCATGAGGCTGGATAGTTGCTATTGCGCACATGAGCCGCAAGCCTTACTATTGGCGCAACCGCTTGAAATAAACAGGCTCAACGTCTCTTTTATAAAAACCAGTTTCAGACCCGGCGGCAGTAAAAGGCGTCAGGTTCTTGGGGCAGGCGGCGGAAAAAAGATATTGCATTCAGAGAAGGCAGGCTTATTTATGACTCATCAAAAACTTATAGAAAGAAAACAGACTGAGACGGCTCTTCAACCAATAGACTTATCCGGCAACGATGTCTTGGCGAAAGTAAAAGAGTATCTCAAAAAGGGCGTTGAGGCGTTATGGGAAAGGCACAGGCAGGGCGCGTCAGGTTTTGAGATCGTGGAGGGTTATACTGCGCTTATTGACGGATTTATCAAGGCGCTCTTTGAGAAGGCAGAGTCAGGAGTCAGGAGTCAGGAGTCAGGAGGTAAAAAACAAGAAACGGCTGTTGTTGCGCTGGGCGGATATGGCCGGGGAGAACTGAACATCAAATCTGATATTGATCTCATGCTTCTCTATTCCGGCGGTGGCATATTGCAATCCGGCCCCGGCCCGTATATCGAAAAACTTACGCAAAAGATTTTGTATATCATCTGGGACACCGGACTGGATGTGGGTTTTTCCACGCGATCCGTGAAAGAGTGCATCTCGCTTGCAAAGGATGACCTCAAGACAAAGACGGCGATCTTGGACGCGCGGTTTATCGCGGGAGAAAAGGCAGTGTTCGATGAGTTTAGAGAGAGGGCTCAAAAAGAGATTTTCCGGGAAAAAAATATAGAAAAATTCATCAGGGAAAAAACAGACGAGAGCAAGGCGCGGCAGGCCAAATACGGCGGCTCCGTGTATATCCTTGAGCCGAATGTCAAGGAAGGGGACGGCGGTTTGCGGGACATTCACACAGCCCTGTGGGTGGCAAAGGCGAAGCACGGCATTGGCTCTATTGACGCGCTGGCGGAGAGGGGATTTTTGCTCCGCGATGCAGCGGAGAGATTGAAGACCTCTGTTGATTTTTTATTGAAGGTGAGAAACGAGCTTCATTTCGAGAGCAAGAAAAAAACCGATCAGTTGAGCTTTGATCATCAGGAAAAGATGGCGCGCGCCTTCGGTTTTGAAGACACAAAAGAGTCGCTGGCAGTGGAAAAGTTCATGCGCCAGTATTACCGCCATGCCTCGGACATCAGCTATTTTTCCACGCTCATCATCAACCGCTGCATTCACGGTCCTGTTTCTCCGCAGCCCAGCCGGTGCAAGACGGAAAAGGGGATTGATAAGGATTTCAAAATCTGCGATGGGGTTTTGACCTTGGCGCATGAAAAGGCGTTTGAAGACTCGCCGGTGAATATCATGAGGGCGTTCGAAGATTGCGCGCGTCTCGGCGCTACGATGGATAATTTTACCCGCGACCGGATTATCAGAAACCGCTTCAGGATAGATGAAAAGTTCATCGCATCAAAAGAGGCCGGGGAGTCGTTTCTCAATATTTTGAAAAGCGGCAGGGCGTCTGAAACCTTGCAGGAGATGCACCGGTTAAAGGTTCTGGAGCGATACATGCCCGAGTTCGGCGACATTACCTGCCGCGTTCAGCACGATATGTATCATGTGTATACCGTGGATATCCATTCTCTGTTTACAGTGAGGGAATTGGAAAAACTTAAGAGCGATGAATACAAGAAAAAATTCCCCCTGCTGGCGCAGATCATGGAAGAGGTAAAACAGCCGGAGATTATTGCCCTCAGCGTTCTGCTCCATGACATCGGAAAATCTCTGGGCAAGGGACATGCGGAAAAGGGCGCGGAGCTTGTGCCGAAGATATGCGGGAGGCTGGGGCTTTCTGACGATAACATTGCCGCAGTAAAATTTTTGGTCAAGAATCATCTCATCCTCGCGGACACCGCGCAATACCGGGACCTGCACGATGAAAGGCTCATCATAGAATTTGCGAAGCAGGTCGGGGATGCGGAGAGGCTTAATCTTTTATACATCCTCACCTTCGCCGATGTGCGGGCTGTGGGGCCTGAGGTCTGGACCCAATGGAAGGCGACATTGTTTCAGGAACTCTACTTCAAGGCGCTCACCGTGCTGGAGAGAGGGACATTTGAGATAGAGGAGGCAAAGACAAAACTTCCCGCTATCATGCGCGGGGTCGCCGAATTGCTGCAAGGCGAGATCGGGAAAGATGCGGTAGAGGATTATTTTCAACTCCTTCCCCAGCGCTATTTTCTGGCAAATGGAGCAGAGACAATTGTTGAGCATATAAAGATTGTTCATCAGCTGAATGACAAGCCGTGCATTATGCGGGTTAAACAAAACCTTGAAAGACAATATTCAGAGGTGACGCTCTGCACCCTTGATGCGCATGGCCTGTTTTCAAAGATAACCGGCGTCATGGCCGCCAATAATGTCAATATCCTCGGCGCCCAGATCAACACCCTCAAAAACGGCGTTGTGCTGGATGTCCTCTATGTAAACAGCTCCACAGCGGAGATTATCACTGATGATCGCAAGTGGGCAAATGTGGAGCGGGATTTGACCGATGTCCTGACAGGGAAGGCTGCCGTGGAGCGGCTTGTGTCCAGGCGCGGGCCGTCCATCCTTGACAAAAAGGCAAAGCCCAAGGTGCATACCCGCGTGGATGTTGATAACGAGGTCTCGGATGCCTTTACGGTCATTGACATCCACACGCAGGACAGGATTGGACTTTTATATACAATAACCAGCGCCCTTTCAAAGCTCGGCCTCTACATCCACATCGCCAAGATTGCCACAAAGGGCGATGCGGCGACGGACATCTTTTATGTAAAGGATATCTTCGGCCAGAAAATCTATTACAAGGAAAGGCTCAAAGAAATAAGAAAAGCTATTTTTGAGGCGCTGGGGGAAGAGGCGCCGAAACAAGATGAGGAGTAAAATGTAGGGGCAGGTTTGAAACCTGCCATCCGGGATTTCAGGTTGCCCGTTGAGCCAAAATATAGTAAAGTGGTTTCTAACCATTTGCAGGTAAAAAAAGTGAAAGGAGATACTGTGTATGAGCAGGGAAAATTTAATAAGCATTGAGCATCTTGAAGTCAGAAAAAGCGCGATTGAAAAGGTAAAAAAGTTTTTCAAGATAGATGACGATTCCGAGGCCGTTAAAATGGCGGTGGATGTGGCATCCGGCAAGATTGAGCTTGAATCTGTCTTTGGAAAGCATAAGGGAATAAAGATAAAGAAGGTCTATGCTTAGCGAGATTGTTGCAAAACTTCAAATCTCAAAAGGATACGAAATAAAGAAATCATCCTCTATTACCAACGACTGCCTGATTGCTGCGTCCGCGAAAAGCAGAAACAATAAACAATGGGAGAAAGTTGTAGGGTGGCATTACCCACCAACGATGACTATAGTGGACGACAAAAACAAGTAGATGTAGTTTGCCCATTTATGGGCGTATTTTAAAACCGCCGATAAACTTGTCCCGTTATGTATTTAAACGGGATCGGCAGACTACAAATTTATATCGCTGAATATATAAGTAGATTTTACAAAGGAGTCGCAGATGAAACTAACAAAAGTTTTCCTAAAACAAGCCATTTTACTATCGGCAATCTTCATCTTTCTTTTACCTGCGCTATCGCATGCGCAGGTAAAGGAGATTATCTCTGAAGGCGCATACAATATGGGCGATGGAGAGACTCCTTCGGTTGCCGAAGATAGGGCGCTTCTTCAAGCGAAGAGGGTTGCACTTGAGCAGGCAGGGACTTATGTGGAGAGCTATTCAAAGGTCAAAAACTTTCAGTTGACCGAAGATGATACAGGAGGCTTATGACAAGAGCCAGAGAGAGATTGAGGAACTGAAAAGCCAGTTGCTTACGGCAAAGAATGAAACAGAAAAGAAAAAGATAGAGGCAAAGATCACATATGCGGAAAGATGGCTTCAGATAAATGGGTGGGTTGAGAAGGGAAACGAATATAGTTTAAAGAAGGAATATGATAACGCAATTGAGAATTATAACAAAGCTATTGCATTCAACCCAGATGATGCTGATGTTTACACCCAACGCGGAAAAGCCTATTATGATAAAGGTCAATATGACAAGGCGATTGAGGATTTTAATAGGGCGATCGCATTAAATCCGAATGATGAGAACGCCTATGCCATGCGTGGATTTGCCTATATTCATAAAGGTCAATATGACAAGGGGAATGAAGATACAGGAAAGTCTATTGCCTTACAGGACAGTTTTGGTTCCTCCTTTTTTAACAGGCGCATAGAAAAATACAATCAACTTATTGCCTTAAATCCGAAGGATGCCAAAACCTATGTCGGTCGTGGGAATGCCTATCGTGGCAAAGGCCAATATGACATGGCAATAGAGGATTTTAATAAGGCGATTGCATTAAACCCGAAGGATGCCGAAGCTTATTCCGGTCGTGGAGTTGCCTACTTCTTCGGCGCCGTATCCCCTGCTCTATCAGGAAATACTCTATCAGGAAATATGGGCAGGGCGATTTCTGATTTCCAAAAGGCATGTGATTTAGGGCTTCAAAAAGGGTGTGAGAACTTGCAGGGGGCTTTAAAAGAGAGGTAAAATGAGCATTGATTTAAGAACAGAGCTTCCCAAGTTACTTCCATCCGCGATTAAGTGGGCGGAAGCACGTGCGGCTGACGTTTCTCAATCAGGAAACTGTCTAAATGAAAATGAAATCAGCATTGCGCGTAGAGTTGGCATTACGCGACCCGAACTCATCAGAGTTGCGATGGTCGGCAGTCTGCCGCTTCCTGAAGACCCTCAACTTAGAGATGCTGCCTTGCAAACGGGTTTGCTTGGACCGGGCATGGTGGGTCTTACATTAGGCTACTCTATCTTTATCTGTAATGGTCACAACACAAGTCGGTTGCTGTCGCATGAATTTCGACACGTTTATCAATATGAACAGTCCGGCTCGATTGCCAACTTTCTTCCTCTCTACTTACAGCAAATAGTGGAGAAAGGTTACGCTAATGCTCCTTTCGAGATTGATGCAAAGGCACATGAAATAATAAGCACCTAATAAAGGTAACGTTTAATTGGGTCGGGTTGTTTGCATTAAGGATACTATGAGAGCAGAATATCGATTGCCAGTTAAGTCTGAATTAAAAATCACTATTTATGAACCCGCTTCTGTTTACATTGATAACAGTCAAGTGGACTGGGAGAGTAGCGAAAACTCAAATTATCTGCAATCGGTCATTATTAAAATTCCAAACTTGCAAATTAAACATTGTGATGATGGATTGATAATGACTGTTTACCCTGAACTCTATGAACAGGCATTTAAAATAGCTTTGTATGTTGCCAATCGCATTCTGATACAAACAAGCGTTGATGCTATTGATCCGGAGATGGTTTTACATGGATCTCCACAAGTTTTTCCTGAAACACCGGAAGAAGAGAAGGAGTTCAAAAACAGCCTTGTAAAGGTTTCAAAGGGATTTTCCTATAGCTGGTCTATTATGGGGAAATTCCAACCATCATGTTATTCGGCCGGGGTTGAACATTTTGCAGCATTTGCTCTTTTTGCCGATGCTCTACGGGCAGCCAGCCCTTTCCAAAAGTTTAAGCAGTTCTATGAGGTTGTAGAGTATTTCTTTCCACCAGAGAAAGAACAGACTGAAAGTATAAGTGAACATGGTTCTAAATATGATAAAAGATTCACTCTCAAAAAAGTAATAGAACTTAGAGATATTAGACAACGGTGCACTCATCCTCATAGGAAAAACCATCTACATCCCGGCGAACTGATACTTATCCGTGAAGTAAAAGAGAAATTGATAGAAATGCAGGGGCTTGCAGAACTTTTATTGAATTATCCACCATAAACTGGGGCGAGGGAAGAAGAGAATTAAACCTCATTTGATTGTAGAAAACAGCTATGTTTTGCTATAGTGCCATAGTGCCATAGGATACGCTGAGGAACGAAGCGCATCGTTCGCGTATCGTGTTGCAGGCAAGGTTGGGGTTTTGCCCGCCAAAAATATATTGGCGGAAATACGGTGGGCACCTGACCCATGTGCTTGTGCGCTTGTATAGTTTTTTAACAGAATTATTGGTATAGTCATGGCATTTCGCAACGAGGTAAAAATTATGGAAGAAAAGGACTTGGCAATTATTGCGGAATTTAAAAGACGGATCCCTGATGATATCCTGAACCATGTAAAGAGGCTTATGCTTTTCGGTTCCAGGGCGAGAGGGAAGGCGCCTGAAGATTCGGACATGGACATCGTTGCATTGGTAGATGAAAAAAGTTCTGCAATAGAAAACAGACTGAGTGATATTGTTTACAGCGTAATGTGGGATTTTAATTTTAAGCCGATAATCTCGCTGAAGGTCTTTTCCGAGTCACGGTTTAAAACCGCCGTAGAAAGGGGATTCTCCTTTTACAAAAATGTAGAGAGAGAGGGGATAGTCCTGTGACCGATGAAGCGAAAAAGTATATGGAAAAGGCGGAACATGCCCTGAAAGTGGCAGAGGAGCTTATGCGAGACGGCTACGCGCCTGATGCCGCCAGCAAGATATATTACGCAATGTTTTATGCGGCGCAGGCTTTATTAAAGTCCGAAGGTATTGATGTTGTGAAACATTCTGCTGTTGAATCAGCCTTCGGCTATTACTTTGCAAAGCCGGGGAGGATTGACCCGAAATATCACAAGATGCTGATCAATGCCAGAGAGGTCAGAGAAATTGCTGATTACGATATTGAAGAAGAAATAGTTGAACCGGTTGCATCTCTGAAGATAGAGGAAGGGAAAGCTTTTTTGTCGGAAATTAAGAGAGCGCTTGGGCTTTAAAATCATGACTGCAAAGAGGACTTTAACTTGCCAAATTTTATCTTCTGCATACACAACCACCAGCCTGCGGGCAATTTTGACCATGTGATTAAGGAGAGTTATGAAAACGCATACCTCCCATTTCTCAAGGCTGTCGCTGAATACCCGTCCGTAAAACTTTCCTTTCACATCACCGGCTATCTTTTGGACTGGTTCCTGCAAAATCACATGGAATATATTGACATGCTGCGCGAGATGGTGAAGAAGGGGCAGGTGGAGATGCTCGGCGGCGGATATTACGAGCCTATACTGGCCGTTATACCGCCGCATGACAGGATAGGCCAGATACGGATGATGTCGGATAAGCTGGAAGATATTTTCGGCAAGAGGCCGCGTGGCATGTGGCTTGCGGAGCGGATATGGGAGCCGCAGCTTCCCAGCTATCTCAAAGAGGCGGGCATGGAGTATGTGGTGGTGGACGATTATCATTTTGTAAAGGCGGGGATGAAAAAAGAGGAACTGGCTGGTTATTACATAACCGAAGACATGGGGAATACTTTAAGAGTATTTCCGGGGAGCGAGCGGCTCAGGTATGTCATTCCGTTTCAGACAGTGGATAAGTTTGTAGAAAATGTTCGCTGGGTTGAAACGCTTGGTTCAAATCCCGCGGCAATATTTGCCGATGACGGCGAAAAATTCGGCGCATGGCCCGGCACGCATCAATGGGTTTATAAAGAGGAATGGTTAAAAAAGTTCCTTGAGACTATCGCAGAAAATAAGGAGTTGATAAAGCCGGCAACCTTCTCTGAATATCTGGATAACAACGAGCCTCTCGGCAGGGTGTATCTGCCTACCACATCGTATATGGAGATGGGCGAATGGGCATTGCCTCCGGAGGCATCGGAGACTTACACGAATCTGATGA
>JACPZJ010000132.1 GCA_016195585.1 Nitrospirota bacterium
AAGTCCATAATCAGGGTAAATCAGACAGGAAAGCATGGCGATGGGAAAATATTTGTATCTCCAATAGAGGGCGCTGTAAAGGTGAGGACAGGCGAAAGGGATGGAGAGGCGATTGCATAAAAGAAGTTGAGAGTTTGTTGAAAAACTCTAAAATAACCATAAGTGTCATTCCCGCATGCTTCCCCGATAGAGGCATTCGGGGACAAGTTTAGCGGGAATCCAGAAAATCTGGATGCCTGACAGAGACATTCAGGCATGACAGAAAGTTGGAGGAGAAATATTCATGCCACAGATAATCGGTCATACACGGGGCGGTAAAACATGGGTACCCATGTTTATTGAATCCATTGATGTTGAAAAGTGCATTGGCTGCGGCCGGTGTTATAAGGTGTGCGAAAGGGATGTGCTTAAGCTTATAGAGAAGCCTTTTGAGGGAGATGATGAATACGGCGATGACATGGGAAACAAGGTGATGTCTGTTGCAAATCCTGAAAACTGCATTGGCTGCGAGGCATGCGCAAGGGTCTGCACAAAGAGATGCCATGTGCATATAGAGGTGTGAGATGAATGATATTATGAAAACCCATCCGTGCTTCTCTAGGGAGGCGCATCATAAATACGGAAGGATACATCTTCCTGTTGCCCCTGAATGCAATATCCAGTGCAGATACTGCATAAGAAAATACGACTGCGCAAATGAATCAAGGCCTGGTGTGTCAAGCAGGGTTCTTGATGTGGATGAGGCAGTGGAGCGTGTGCATGTTGCAGTGGAGAGGGATGAAAGAATAAGAGTCGTCGGCATTGCCGGGCCCGGCGATCCGCTGTCAAATGACGCTGCATTTGAGGTGATGAGAGTCATTCATAAAAAATTTCCGGAGCTCATCCTCTGCATTTCAACCAATGGCCTGCTGCTTCCGGATAAACTAAACGAACTTATTGAGGCAGGCCTCAGAAGTTTAACAATCACAATAAATGCAGTAAATGCAGAAACCGCTGCAAAAATATATTCTCATGCCATCTATAACAATGTTATCTACAGAGGCACGGATGCAGCGGATTTGCTTTTAGGCAATCAATGGCTGGGTTTAAAGATGGCTGTCGAATCAGGGCTTCTTGTTAAGGTAAATAGCATTTATATCCCAGGCATAAATGATTCAGAGATTCCTGAGATTGCGAGGCTCGCAGGCGGGATGGGCGCATCTATAATGAATATTACCAGCATTATCCCGCAGGCTGAATTTAAAGACTTAAAGGGGCCAGGTTATGAGATGATGGCAAAGATGAGGAAGAGATGCTCGCAGTATATCTCCCAGATGAGCCATTGCAGACAGTGCAGGGCAGATGCATTGGGCGTTCTTGGCGAGGATAGGGATATGGAGCTTGAGATGCTATTTGCAAAAATCGGGGATGAATATACTGAGATGATTGTTTAGCAGAAGAGGAACATGATGGAAAGCTGTGTCTTAGAAACTGAAGAAATTATTCCTGAATTAAATCCGATTGAACTGGAGCGCTGCCGCAGGCAGATGATGCTGCCTGATTTCACATTGGAGCATCAGAAAAGGCTAAAGGCATCAACAGCGCTCATCGCAGGCATCGGAGGCCTCGGCGGAACCGCTGCAGTCTATCTTGCTGCTGCTGGCATCGGGAAGATGATCTTTGCCCATTACGGAAATCTGACCATCTCAAACATGAACAGGCAGATATTAATGAAGCACGATTGGATTGGAAAAAGCAGGGTTATGCAGGGAAAGAAAACCATAGAAGAAATAAATCCTGATGTAGAGGTGGAGATATACGATGAAAGGACATCAGAGGATAACATTGATAAACTTCTAAGCGGGGTTCAGATAGCAATATCTGCGCGCCCGAATTTTCATGAGCGCCGCATTCTAAACAATGCCTGTGTAAGGCAGGGGATTCCAATGATTGAGGCTGCCATGAATGGGATGGAGGGTTATTTATTTAATGTCATCCCCGGCGTAACGCCGTGCCTTAATTGTTTGTATCCTGAGGATAATCCTGAATGGGAAGAATTGGGATTTCCTGTTTTAGGCGCTGTGTCAGGCATGCTCGGCTGTCTTATGAGTATAGAGGCAATTAAAATATTAACAGGCTATAAAGAACCAATGCTCAACAGGCTCCTCTATTTTGATACTGGAAAAATGGAGTTTAAAGAGTTCAAGGCATATAAAAGGGATGATTGCATTATCTGCAGCCGCCTGCCCTTCTCTAAGCATCAGACTCAGATTTTACTAAGAAGAGCATTAGTATGACTACATTGAACTAGATATTTATAAAATCCCCCTGTGTCCCCCTTTTTCAAAGGGGGAGTGGTTTTTTTCCCCTCTTTAGCAAAGAGGGGTTAGGGGAGATTTGATAAGTTTTTTGTATTCTTACTTATGAACCCATTAATAAGTGAATTATATGATTACTCTTGTTGATACAACCTTGCGGGATGGAGAGCAGTCGCCCGGAGTTTCCTTTACTGTAAAGGAAAAGGTAGAGATTGCCAGCCTGCTTTCTTCCATTGGAATAAATGAGATGGAGGTTGGCACCCCTGTTATGGGTGGGAATGAGGCTCAGGCTGTAAAGGAAATCATTGGCATGAACCTCCCTTCAAGGATTCTTACATGGAACAGGGTCTTGGAAAGGGATATAGAGGCAGCGCTATCCTGCGGGGCAAAGGCGCTTTATATCTCATGTCCTGTATCTGACATTCAGATAGAAAAGAAACTTGGAAAGAAGAGGGAGTGGGTAAAGGAGAGATTTTCAAAACTCATCCCTGAGCTAAAAAAAGAGGGTCTTTATGTGGCCTGCGGCCTTGAGGACGCATCAAGGGCCAATCCACATTTTGTTTTAGAGATATCCTCTCTTCTTGAAGGGCTTGCAGTGGATAGAATCAGGTTCTGCGATACAGTCGGCATCCTTACGCCTTTCAAGACCTTTGAGCTCATTGGCTTCCTCAGAAAATATATAAAGACACCTTTAGAAATCCACACGCATAATGACTTTGGCCTTGCAACTGCAAATGCTATAGCCGGCGTAAAGGGAGGCGCAGATTATGTGAGTGTTACTGTAAACGGGCTTGGTGAGAGGGCTGGCAATGCAAGCCTTGAGGAGACTGTTATGGCCCTTGAAAGGCTTGAGGATATAAAAACATCAGTAGATACCACAAGGCTTAAAGAGGTTTCACTCCTTGTATCGGTCTTATCCGGAAGGCCTGTAGGCTATGGCAAGGCTATTGTCGGTGATTATATCTTTGCCCATGAGTCTGGCATCCATGTTGATGGTGTTATAAAGGCCCCGGCATGCTATGAGCCTTTTCCTCCAGAAATGGTTGGGGCAGAAAGGCATTATATTATTGGTAAACATTCCGGGATAAGCTCGATTATTTATAAATTCAAGTCCCTTGGGATCACAATCAATAGAGAGGATGCGGCGATAATGCTCCCTCTTATCAGGAGAATGGCTGAAGAAAAGATGCCCCTTACTGATAGTGAACTTCCTGACCTTTACATCCCTACCTTAGCAGGCCAAAGGGGTCTTTTTTATTGAATGTATAATAGCAGTGCAATTTATCTTTGTTCATTTCTGCAACACCTGTCCTCCTTGAAAGCGCAAGGTGTCTGGATAGAGAAATTTGCCTGATGCTGGATGCAATGGATATGTAATTTGAAAACTTAATATCAGCAGGAAAGGAAACTGTATGGTATGCAGCAATAACTTATTTTTCCAATTTAAATGCAGCAATTACCCTTTCAATCTCATTAATCTTCTTCCGCATGGCAGCCACATCGTTTGATAACTTCTTTCTGTCTATTTTTTTCTGAGGGAGTTTCCATTCTTTCGCCATATCATCCAGATTTCTAACAGCATCCTGAATCTTTTCTATTCTACCGCGAAGTTTGACAATCATGTTATTAAATATCCCGGCAAGGGTAGCAAGCTCATCCTTTGCCCGCAGATATATCTGAAAGGAGAGATTGCCGTTGGCTATCTCACGGATGCTCTTTTCTATCCTGTAAAGCGGCCCTGCTATTTTATGTGAAATTAAGAGGGTTATTGTAATGGTGATAATAATTATTATGCCAATTTAAATTTTAAGATAAATTTCCCCTGAAATTCTTTTTTTATAAAATAGTGTCTTCTTCTATTAAATATTTTTGCCGTTTCCATTTTTCCTCCAAAGGCTCCTTATTTTTTATGACACTCCAAGCATAGGGCACTCCCCTTGTTGTTCATGACGAGCTGTGTCTTTGAGATAGAATATGGGTCATGGCACGAGCCGCAGCCGATCTTGCCGTCAAAGAATTTTATTGCTGGGTTCAGTTCGCTCATGTGGCGTAATGTTCTGTCATTGGCCTGGGCAGCGGCATAGCTTACTCCAATTGGATGACTGCTTGCACCCATCTCTCCATGCTGCCAGATGCCTGCCCCGATGGCTATCGGTGTATCACTGCCCACGGTACCGTCATGGCAGCCGATACATTCAGCAGAGACAGGGTCTATTGGAGAGTTGCGGTCAATGACCATATATTTTTTAAAACCATGCGCCTCAGAGATAAACTCCCTGTGTGTGGGCTTTATAATCTTTTTCATACCTACTGAAAATATTTCTGAACCCTTTTTGCCTTCATCCTGTGCGTGGCAGACAATGCAGAATGTCTTGCCTATTGTATTCCTCCTCAATAGATATGTTTTATCAGTCAAAATATTTTCTCTGCTCTGGTGTATATTATGGCATGTGGCGCAGGTAATTTCACCTTTTTCATCAAGGGGCATATCCGCAGGCACACGCATTGAGGGCCTCATGCCTACAGGATGAGAAAGCTGTATATCCTCTTTGTGGCAGCGCTGGCAGAGCCTGTTTATATTATCCACAAATCGCATAGGGGTTTCTTTCTTTGCGCCATCCACCGGCATAGATACGTGGCATTGTATACATTCCTCAAGACGGAAATGGTGCGGGGGTTCATTTATAATGATAGTATAGGCAATGGTATAAAATGCAATGATTAGTAGAAAAATTAGTATAAATGGAATTTTATTCTTTATATTCATTTTACAGTAAACCTTGATGCCGAGTTGTTTAAATTCTTTATTTTATTGGAAAGCCTTGCAAACAGCTTGTTTATTTCTCTTTCAGATATCTTTTTATTTTTAATTAGCTGCCCTGCTTCTTCGCTGACCCTTTTTACATCATCAAGGTTATTTCTTATATCTATCATATTGCTGCGAAGGCCCTGTGTCATTTTGTTAAGCGCCTCTGCAACCCCTGTTACCTCATCATTTTCCCTGAGACGGGTTTCAAGCGTCAGATCGCCATTGCCGATTACCTCAGCATTTTTTTCAAGGCGGTAGAGCGGCCCTGCGATCTTGTGGGATGCAAAGAGCGTGAGGGCTATAGTTACAATGCTGATAACTATGATGGTTATCAGGCCTGTGTACAGAAGATTAATTATAAGTGTATCATTAAGGAGTTTGATGATATTCAGGGATTCAAGATAGGTGTTGCCGACACTCTTATTTGTGGAAAAATAAAGTATTACTCCAGAGATTAAGGCGCTTAGAATAACAATAAGACAGAACTTGATAATAAATTTTGTCTGAAACTCTTTTTTAATAAAATAGATTTTTCCCATCATTTTAATATACCTTTTTTGCCTCAAAATCCTTATAACATTAAATTTAGCACAAGATGGCTATTTGTCAAGGAAGGCAAAATTTATTTATATCTTGAAAAAATAGGTGTTGGAAGGCATAATAAGCCTTAAATATGAGGGATTTTAAATGGGCGGGCCTTCTATATCAGCCATTGGCTATCTTCCGGTTCTAAGCAGCCTGAAATTAAAGGAAATCTATCTTGTCGGCGGTTCTGTCAGGGATATTTTATTAAAAAGGCCTTTAAGGGATATTGATATTGCTGTGCCATCAGATTTTCTTGAAATTGCAAGGGTTTTTGCTGATAAGATAGACGGCAGTTTCTTTGTAATGGATGAGGAGAATCAGGTAGCAAGGGTAATTAAAAAGGCTGGCAAAAAAACCTTTCAGTTTGATTTTGCATCATTTAAAGGAAGAGATATCTACGAAGACCTCTCTAACAGGGATTTTACAGTAAATGCAATGGCAATAAAAATAGAGGCTGGAGGCTTGGGACTGGGGGAAATCTTAGACCCTTACAATGGCAGGCAGGATTTAAAGGACAAGATTATAAGGGTGATAAAACCCGATGCCTTTTCTGATGATCCCCTAAGGATGTTAAGAGGAGTGAGGCTTGCCTCAGATTTCAGCTTTGAAATAGAAGAAAAGACTACCGGATATATAAAGAATCACGCGCCTTCTTTAAAAACAGTCTCATCGGAGCGGATCAGGGATGAGCTATTTAAGATATTAAAAAATAAAAGGGCGCATCATTATCTTTTACTCCTTGATGAATTTAACCTGCTGAGGACTGTCCTGCCGGAAATAGGGGATATGAAGGGAATGGGACAGGGGAGTTATCATAAATATGACCTCTTCACACATTCATTAAAGACCGCTGAGTATGCAGAAGAGGTGATAAGCAATATCAGATTATTTTTGCCTGAATATACTGATAAAATAAAGAGGCATCTTAAGATTGAAGCGGAACAGGGTATAGACAGATTGAGCCTCTTGAAGTTTGCAGCGCTTTTGCATGATACAGGCAAACCGTCAACGATAAAGATAGAGGATGACAAGATAAGTTTCTACCAGCACTGGACTGTTGGCGCAGAGATAAATAAAAAGATATGCAGAAGGCTTGCGATGAGCTCAAAATCAGAGGATATCCTATGCAGGATTACTGCCAATCATATGAGGCCGCTATATTTTGCGCAATCTGACAGTGGGCCAACAAAAAGGGCGCTGTACCGCTTCTTCCGGGATACGGGGGATACAGGTATTGAGGTTATCTTATTATCCATTGCAGATGCAATGGCCACCAGCCCGCCTTTGACCCCCCTGTCTCCCCCCTCACCTCCCCCATCTCCCCTCCTTGGCAAGGAGGGGATGGGGGAGGTGAGGGGGGAATTAAAGGGGGGTGAGGAGGGATTTTCGGAGCAAAATTACAAAACTGTTGCAAAGGTTGCCAGAAAGATGGTAAGTTACTTTTACACTGAATATAAAAGGCAGAGGAGAAGGCCGCTGATTGATGGCGCTGAGTTAATAAAAAGATTCAGGCTCCAGCCGGGGCCTGTCATTGGCAGGATATTAAAGGATATTGATGAGGCGCGGGGCGCAGGGGAATTAAAGAATAAAAGGGATGCGATTAATTATGTAAGAAATAATCTGCATAAGTGGATTAGTTAGCGGAGAGGCAATGGATAAGGATATAAGCTGCAGGTTAACAAGTGTTGTGCTGAAATATATTGAGAGGGAAAAAGGACGGGAGGGGGTAGAGGAGTATGTAAAGAAGGTAGGTTTAAGCGAGGAGTATTTAAATGACCATAATAACTGGCTCTCTTTTGATACTTATACAAAACAATTTGAATATGCTGTGGAGATTTTAGGGGATAAGGATGCCTCTTTTAAGATTGGCATCTCTTCTGCAGAGAGGGGAAATGTCGGAGCGGTCTTTGTATTTGTAAGAGGGCTGGCGAATCCACACATGTCCTATAGGTTATTAAGAGAAATCCAAAATAGATTTAGCAGGGCTACCAAGGTAGATTTATTGCACTTAGATAATAATAGGGCTCTGATCAAAAGTATTGTAACCCATGGTCATAGGATGACAAAGGAGGCGTGCGATTTTAGAAAGGGTATTTATGCCTCTACGCCTATGGCATGGGATCTGCCGGCAGCACAGATAAAAGAGAGACAGTGCCAGGCAGAGGGGGCAGATTCATGCATCTATGAAGTAAGCTGGACAAATAGGTCAGCAGGTTATATGGCGAAATCAGGATTAGCTGCCGGCCTCCTTTTTGATATAGTCATTTATAATTATATCCCCCAATTTCAGCAGA
>JACPZJ010000133.1 GCA_016195585.1 Nitrospirota bacterium
GAAGTGCCTCATGCCTGTAAACACCATTGCAATCTTGTGCTTGTCTGCTGCTGCAATTACTTCATCATCACGAATTGAGCCGCCGGGCTGGATTATCGCCTTTATCCCTGCCTTTGCAGCAGCCTTTATGCCGTCTGCAAATGGGAAGAAGGCATCAGAGGCAAGCGCAGCGCCCTTTGTAGACTTAATGGACTTCATTACTGCAATCTTTACAGAATCTACACGGCTCATCTGGCCGGCGCCAATGCCAATCGTACAGTTCTCCTTTGCAAAGACTATTGCATTTGATTTTACATGCTTGCACACCTTCCATGCAAAGGATAGAGCCTTCCATTCCTTCTCAGTAGGCTTTCTTTTTGTTGCCACCTTCAGGCCCTTGATATTATTTATCCTGCCGAGATCCCTGTCCTGAAATATCAGGCCGCCTGCTATTTTTTTCATGTCCATGCCCTCTGCCTCGCCCTTTACAGTCGGCCCTGCATCAAGAAGCCTGATATCCTTTTTCTTTTTAAATTCCTCAAGCGCATCCTCATCAAACTCCGGCGCTATAACAACCTCTACAAATGTAGAGGCAATCTCCTTAGCTGTCTTTGCATCAACCATTCTGTTAAAGGCAAGCACACCGCCAAAGGCAGATACAGGGTCAGCATCGCGGGCAATCTTATATGCCTTTACCAGAGGCTCGCCGGTTGCCACTCCGCATGGGTTGTTATGCTTTACTATTACAACAGCAGGCTCTGTGTATTCCTTTGCCAGCTCAAAGGCAGAGTTTGCATCAAGGAAATTATTAAAGGACATCTCCTTGCCCTGAAGCTGTCTTGCCCTTGACACAGATGGCTCTTTAATATTAAATTCCCTGTAAAATGCGCCCTGCTGGTGCGGGTTTTCTCCATAGCGCAGGTTTTGCACCTTCTCAAATTGCAGTGTAAGTATGCCCGGAAATCTTACAGGCTCTTTGTCGCTCTTTTCAAGGTAGTTTGATATGACGCTGTCGTATCTCGCAGTATGTAAGAATACCTTTTTTGCAAGTTCAAATTTTGTGTCTTCTGAAAGACCGCTGCTGCTCTTTCTCATCTCCTCAAGAATTTTTTTATAGTCAAGGGGGTCAACAACCACTGCAACATCCTTAAAATTTTTTGCAGCAGACCTTAGCATTGCAGGCCCGCCAATATCTATATTTTCAATCGCATCTTCAAAGGTGCAGTTTGGCTTTGCAATCGTCGCCTCAAAGGGATAGAGGTTTACAACAACCATGTCTATTGGCTCTATGTTCTGTTCCTTCATCTGCCTGACATGCTCGGGATTATCCCTTCTTCCGACATCTGTAACAGGTATGCCTGCATCCCTTAATGCCTTTGCTGTGCCGCCTGTAGAAAGTATCTTTACGCCAGATTCATTAAGCCCCTTTGCAAAATTAACCACCCCATCCTTATTTGACACACTTATTAATGCAATTCTGATCTTACCCATTACAACCTCCTGTTATATTAAAAATTCATCCTGATGGAAAATTCATCCTGAAAATCTTCCCTGCTTGCGAGGTCAAGGTATTCCACTGAATTTGATATAATCTCTGCCTCTGCCCTTATATCCTTTGAAAGAAGCGCCATCTTTGCGCCTATTGATGTGCTATCGCCAAGATATTCCAATTTTTCCAAATAGCTTGTCGGAAAGACGCCTATATCTGCTATTCTCTCAGGATTATAGGTGATCCCATAAGTGCCTGAGAGATACACCTCCATTATATCATCATCTGTAATCTTTAGTATCCCTTTCATAATCTCTATTGCTGCCCTTATCGTCCCCTTTGCAATCTGTATCTCCTTTACATCCCTCTGTGTTAAGGCTATCTTTTTTCTTTTTTCGTTATAGATAGTAAATGTATTTCCATTATTATCTGATCCTATTCTGTTTAAGATTGCACTGTCAAGGCTGTTTCTTAATTCCTCTTTTGATCTTATCCTTCCATTTTTTTCAATTACACCGAGCCTTTTAAGTTCAGATAAAAGGGCTACAACAGCGCCGCTGGTAATGCCTTCAGGCTCCACATTTCCGATAACCTTTAACTCAATATCCTTTCCCTTTTTATGTTTATGACCCAGATTAAATTTTATGTCTTCAACAGCGCCCTCAGATGGCAGCATCCCGTTATTTATATGAATTCCGTCAAATGCAGATGAGGCTGATGTGGAATATATGAGCATCCGCTCCTTTGAGCCGAGTATTATAATGCCATTTGCGCCCAAACCAACTGCAAGCTTGATGTTTTCATCTTTATTCATTGCGGCGCTGAGGATCAATGAGATTGCATCGCCGCCAACGAATCCTGACAGGGATGGCATTACATAGACCCTTGCCATCCTGTTCAAATTAATACCTAACGTTGCTGCATCGGCATCTATACTTCGTTTTATCACAGGGTGATGTGTTGCAGATGCAAGGGATGTGGGATTGATGCCGAGGAGTATATGCTGCATCACAGAGCTCCCTGCAGCAGACATTTCATAGATATGCTCTCTTCTTATTTTTTTCTTTGATATAAGTTCTGTTATTATGCCATTTATCCTGTTTATCAGGGCATCCTGCAGCTCCTTCAGGCCGCCTTCGGGATTTCTCAGCAGTGTTGTGATCTTTGCCTTTAAATCTCTGTCGTTTTTTGACAGGAAGCTTACATCAGATACAGTCCCTATCTCCTTCCCATTATTTATATTAATTAGGGCGCCTGCAATAACATTCGTCCCGATATCAAAGGATACCCCGAATATATCACGCGTTGTATCACCTATCTCTAAGTCTGTTAATCGCCTGCCCATGATGACTGCTGTTACTTTATAATTGGCGGCTTTTAATATATTGGGAAGCCTGCGGATCAGCTCAAGCGGTGTCTCAATCTTGCCGAACCTCCTTAATATTGCCTTTTCAAGCACCTCAAGGTGAGAGACCCCTGCCCTCTCCTTTGGCTGCTGCAGTTTTAAATACATCTTTACTATATTCGGCCTGAGGCTGAGCACACGCGCTGTGCTTGCCTTTACCTTTTTTTCCTTAACAATGCGGCTTTCAGACGGGATTATCAGCCGCATATTATCATTAACCTTAGACCTGCAGGCAAAGCGGTAGCCCGTCTTTAGCATTGTCCCTGATAAAAGCTGAAACTCGCAGGAGTCAGGCGCTGATGCCCCCTCTATAACCTGTACAACGCATTTACCGCATGTCCCCTCGCCGCTGCATGGCGCATTGAGCATTATCCCTGCTGAGGCGCAGGTATTAAGGATTGTAGTGCCCTTATTACATATCACCTCTTTTTCATCAGGGAGTATGTTGACCTTTAGTTTTATTTCATTATTCATAGAACATTACACAGTCTTTTTATGTAAAGTTGACATTGGATTCTCGCTAAATAGAAAAATAACACCTC
Organism: Nitrospirota bacterium; assembly: GCA_016195585.1. Taxonomy (GTDB): domain Bacteria; phylum Nitrospirota; class CAKKRA01; order 9FT-COMBO-42-15; family 9FT-COMBO-42-15; genus JACPZJ01. The sequence continues at coordinate 3,416 of JACPZJ010000133.1, forward strand.
CAAAAATGCTTGCAATAACAGATATGGAAAACCATAATAATGAAAGGCTTAACGCCTCTGTTGTCCCAAGCCCGACCTTATGAAAAAGAAATATTGCCAAAAACTCCCTCACACCGAGCCCGCCAAATGTAACAGGAGCCATAGGATAAAGATTCCAATCACCTGTACCAAAAATGATAACAGGGTTACCCTCATCACAACCTCTTTATGGTTTCTGTACCTTTTTATTGACTCAGAGATACCCTTAAGTTTTTGCCTTACCCATTCAAATCTTCCGCCTTTTATAAGCTCATTGACCTTGTCCCTTACCCCTTTATTTGCAATTAAGAGCAAGGAGGCAAAAAAAACTGAGGTTATTGCAGCAAGCAGAATGACTATTATTGGCTTATCATTAATATAGGAATAACCAATAATAAGCGACAACAGCCCAATCACCATAAGGGCAAAGAAACCGCTCAGCCTCTCAACAAAAATAGATGCCACTGATTCGCTTCCCTTGTTAGATTTTTTGTAAAGATAATATCCCCTTACTACATCTCCGCCAACGAGGGTAGGCATAAAGAGATTGAAAAACATACCGATAAAGTAATATGCAATCAGATTATAAAAGTGGATATTCATCCTTTCGGTATGAAGCAGCATCTTCCACCTGTATGTGCTTATTGTCTGTGCAATGATGAAAAGGCAAAAGGCAAGGAGAAATATTAGCATATCTGCTCCTTTTATGATGGTATAAAACTTATTTACATCGGTCTTGTAAAAGAGGATTGTCAAAATAAGGCCGCTTACAATTATCTTTGCTAAGAGTGAAAGCCATTTTTTTTTCATTTTTTATCAGACGCCTTTCTTATAACATAAATGGGTTTATCCTGTGATTCATAATATATGCGCACAAGCATCTCGCCTAAAAGCCCCATGATTATCAACTGTACGCCAAGCAAAATAAGAAAAACCCCCAAAAGAAGCAGCGGCCTGCCGCCGATATTTACCCCATGTATTAATTTAAGATAGCTGAGGTATCCTGTTATCAGTATCCCCGCGCCGCCAGAAATTACACCGAATAGGCCGAATATCTGAATCGGCCTTGTTGAAAAGCTCAGGAGGAACTTTACAGTAATAAGATCAAGTACAACCCTCAGTGTCCTTGATAGGCCATATTTTGATTTTCCGAATTTTCTCGGCCTGTGGTTTGTCCTTACCTCTGCAATCTTAACGCCCATCCAGCTCGCTATTGCAGGGATAAATCTGTGCATCTCGCCATAGAGGCGGATATTTTTTACAACATCACTCCTGTATGCCTTTAATGTGCATCCATAGTCATGGAGTTCAACACCTGTAACTTTTGAGATGATCCAGTTTGCAATCATTGAAGGAAGCCTCCTTGAAATAAAGGGGTCCTTCCTGTCAAACCTCCAGCCGCTCACAACATCACACTCCTTTATCTTATCAAGGAGCTTTGGGATGTCCTCCGGGTCGTTCTGGAGATCGCCGTCTATTGTTACAATAACCTCCCCTCTCGCATAGTCAAATCCTGCAGACATGGCAGCGGTCTGGCCAAAATTCCTCCGAAAATTGACAACAACCACCCTCTCATCCTTTTTATTCAGGTCTGAAAGAAGCTCTGGAGTCCTGTCTGTGCTCCCATCATCAATAAAGATGATTTCGTAATTAATACCTGTCTTGTCCATCACCATCTTCAATTCAGAATAGAGCAGCCCGATATTTTCCTCTTCATTATAAATTGGCGCTACTATTGAAACATCTATATTGCTATTTTTCACTTAAAAAACCTCATTTCACCCTCCCCCTCACCCCCTCCCATCAAGGGAGGGGGAAAAATATTATATAATCCTTTCCCCTTGCAGAAAAAATGACGAAATAATCCCCTCTCCCCTTGTGGGAGAGGGATAGGGAGAGGGGTAATTTTAATTGTTAATATGTTACCTTATCCCTTTTCATCTCCATTCCTTTAAAATTGTAGCATTTGAATATTGAAAAGACCTTCTGTTTGTAACCATCGTCATAGGCAATAAAGGCCTTTACCTTTTCGCATGATGAAAAGGCATTATCAATCTCAGAGTCATTTGCCTCATCACCATATCCTTTTACATATATTGCATCCCATCCAGCAAGCCTGTCAAATCCCTGCCAGAAGTCATACTGATTCAATCTTCTGCCTAAATTTGCACAGTAGACCTTTGGCTGTCCTTGAATATAAAAGGCAAGCTCGCTTGCAATCTGATAGCGGTTTGAAAAAATAAAGGTATTTTTGTTCATACTATTATTAATTTTGCCAATCTCATTCCCAAGTTCATCCCAACCCTTGAGCCTTGCTGTAGGGTCATGTTTTATGGTAAGGCCGCTTGATCTTAATAAATCAGCGCTATGACCAATAATAGTTGCAAGAATCGGTATAATAAAAGCTAAGATTATTCCTGTTTTTAGAAATTTTCCTTTACCCCTTTTGTATATTTCATCAAAGACAGCAACTGTCATTATTAAACCTGTAAAATATGCAGTAACTGCCCAATTCCCCTGCACCTTTGAATAAAGGCTGTATAGAAGAAAAAAAAGCAAGACTGGTATTGAAAAGATGATTAAAAATAAATAATCATCCCCGCTTATTGTTTTTTGGTGCGAACCAGCAGCAAAGAAATTTGGAAGTCCTCTCCTCTCTCTGATAAATCCTTTAACAGACTTATAACCTGCATATACCATTCCAGCAAAGATAACAGGTGTGATTATACCTATCTGGATACCTATAAACTCCACAAAATTCATGGCAGACTCGGTGAAGTTCCACACACCTTCATCAGAGAGCCCTGCCTGACCTGCAACATGCCTGAAAGAGACCCAGTCGTGCTGGATATTCCAGAGGATGACAGGTGTAAAAAATATAAGGCCAATAACAACAGCTAAATAAGGCTCTTTTCTGGCCACCCAGTGGCTGCCTGCCCTTGAGAGTAACAAAAAGGCAAAGAGTAATGGGATGAACATAGCCATGGTATATTTTGTCAGCAGCCCCATGCCGATGGCAATCCCAACAGCATACCACCATCTTTTATCATAATTTATCGCCTTATATGTAAAAAATATAGCAAGGCACCAGAAGAAGAAATACGGTGGATCAATGGTAAAGAGAATCGCCCCGGCTGCAAAGAGCGGGATGATATTCATAAGTATTACAGAATAAAAGGCCTTTCTGTCATCAAATATGTCGCTTACAAATAAATATGTTATCAAATTCATCCCCAATGAAACAGCAATTGCGCCAAACCTGACGCCAAGCTCTGTATTGCCTAAGATGCCTGTGAAGATAAATATTATATATGCCACCATCGGGCCCTTGCTGTAATAGCTTAAATCAAGGTTCCTTGACCATTCCCAGTAGTGGGCCTCATCCTCTGAAAGGTTGAGAGAACCATTGGCAATAAACCAGATCCTGAAAAGGGTAATAAGACTGACAAAAAGAATTAGTGAAAATCTGTAATTCTTCATTTACTTGTGTGGATTTTAATATTTAACGCCTTATTTGTCAATCTCTTTTGAGCAGATTTGCTTGTCTTTTAGGGGGTTATAAAACCTCGCAAAATACCTTTTATCAAGATATAGAACACCTGAGGCGATGAGGAGGCCTATCAAGGCGCCGCCAATAACATCCAATGGATAATGCACACCTACATATACCCTTGAAAAAGAGACAAGTATGGCAAGTATAATAGCAGGTATTGTCAGATAGCGGTATTTAAAAGATATTAACGTTGCAAAAACAGTAATATTTACAGCATGGTTGGATGGAAAGGAATATGAAGATGTGCAGCCAACAAGCAGGTGGATTCCCTGCAAGGTATTACAGGGACGGACTCTAAAAAAGAGGTTTTTAAAGATCTGGGCTGAAATAAAATCTGCAATTAAAATAGTTGCAATTAACAATATAAGAAACATCCTCTCCTTTCTTGTGCCAAGTATAAAAAGTAGGATAGTACCTGCAATAATGAGCAGCTTAAAGTTCCCAAAACTGGTTATAAATGGCATCAGCCAGTCAAAAAGCGGATTCTGTAAAGTGATATTAATAAAAAAGAAGACCGCCCTGTCTATCTCAAGCAAGTATTTCAATTACCTTATCCTTGTAATAATATTTCTGTTAGCCTCTTTGCATATCTTTTACCATTCTCATCATCGCTTACTATTTCAATCTCCTCTGGCCGCGATATTCCGAGTGTTCATTCTCTTACCTTTTAAAACTCTTTCATAGCCATTCTACTTCTAACATTCCTTAAAGAATAATAACCTATTTTATTATTATTTTGTAGTAAAAAATTTAAATGCCACTCTCTTTTCATTTAGGGTTACGGGACTCTATGTAACTAAAAGAGATTGCAGATTTCTGGGAAATCCATTATACTACTGAATAATTAAAGAGGTTGAGGGGAGAAACTGATATTTCAAGACTTGAACCTATAATCCTTTATAACAGATGAGAGACAAAGGTGTGTCAGTTTAAAAGGAAAGGCTATTTGCTGACACCAGTCTCTTTGGTAATATTAAACTTATTCAACCTGTACTGCAGCGTTCTGTATGACATGCCAAGGAGCTTTGCTGCATCAACAATTTTCCAATCTGATTTTTCCATTGCCTTTGTTAGCAGCTCTCTTTCAAGCGCCTCAAAGGAGATGCCTTCCGGAGGGATGTCAAAGTTTATATTTCCGATTTTATAAACTGGCCTCTTTATCTCACTATGAAGGTCTTCAAGTGTTATCTCATCGCCTTCGCACATAAGCATTGCCCTCTCAATTACGGATTCAAGCTGTCTGACATTTCCGGGCCAGTTGTAGTTCATAAGAACCTGCAATGCCTCATTTGCAATCCCTTTTATGTTTTTTCCTGAATTTGTGTTGTGCTTTTTTATGAAATGGTCAACCAGCTCTGGTATGTCAGTTATCCTCTCACGCAAAGGAGGCAGTACAAAAGAAATAACATTCAGCCTGTAATAGAGGTCTTCTCTGAATCTACCATTTTTTATTTCTGTTTCAAGGGTCTTATTTGTAGCAGCAAGTATCCTGACATCAACCTTTATATTTTCAACTCCCCCTACCCTTCTTATCTCTTTTTCCTGCAATACCCGCAGCAACTTGGACTGCATATTTGGGTTTAGCTCGCCTATTTCATCAAGAAAAAGTGTGCCGCTATTTGTTGATTCTATCAAGCCTATCTTTTTATCATAGGCGCCTGTAAATGCCCCTTTTTCATGTCCGAACAACTCGCTTTCTAACAGGGTATCAGGTATCGCTGCGCAGCTTACTGCTGAAAAAGTCTTGTCTTTGCGCGGACTGTTATAATGTACTGCCCTTGCTGCAAGCTCCTTTCCTGTGCCGCTTTCACCGCATATAAGAACAGTGGAATTAGAATTTGCAATCTTTTTAATTATCTTAAACACCTCCTGCATCTTTCCGTGGCTGCCGATCATGTTGTCAATCTTGAATCTGTCCTCTAACTGCTGATGAAGGAGTATATTCTCTCTTACAAGCCTTATCTTTTCAAATGCCCTCTTAAGGCACAAAAGGAGTTCATCCCTTTCAAGGGGCTTTGTAAGATAATCAAAGGCGCCTTTTTTCATTGCCTCTAC
>JACPZJ010000049.1 GCA_016195585.1 Nitrospirota bacterium
ATTCCTCATCGGTAAATTCAAGCGGCTTGTGCAATACCTCAATAGGAATCTCAATCTTTCCGATATCATGAAAAAGGGCTGCCATGCCGAGGTCAGACAGATGGGTCTTGGAAAAGCCGAGCCTCTGGCCGAGGGCAATGGCAAGGATGCATACATTAACACAGTGATTATATGTATACTCATCATAATTCTTTATGCTGGTCAGGCCGAGGATGGATATCTCCTCGTGAAGGATAATATCTACAATAGACTGTACAGCCCTTTTTGCCTTTTTGATATTCACTGTCTGGTTTAGCCTTGCATTGCCCATGATCTCCTTAGTAACTGCCACAGCATTGAAATAACTTTTTTTGGCAATCTCCTTTGCGCCCTGCGCCTCGGTAAAGCTGACATCTTCTTTTTCATGTTTTATCTTATCAATATCTACGCCCTTTATGCCGGCATCATCAAGCTGAATCTCTAATGCCTCAAAAACAGCGCCCTTTGCGGCTGTTAAATTTAAAAAGATATGGATAAATTTCCTTAAATCCTTTTGATCTAAATTGCTCTTAAAAATTATTGACCCGATCCCCCTTTTTTTAAGCTCTGCTATTACATAATTAAAGCTGACAAAGCCCTCAATATCCTGCTTCAATCTTGTATCCTCAAAATAGAGGTAGTCGCCTTTAAGCAGTAATACGGCCTCCTTCTCCTTTGTGAGAACCGGTGTTAGGGTCTTTATAAGATTATCCATGGTATGCAGAAAGGCAACATTGTTAGGGTCGTGCACCTGCGCTGTTTTCAATATGATATAAAACTGGTTTACCAGCGTCCTTCCTGTGCGCGCAAGGTTTTCTATCTGCAGAAAAGAAGATTTTTTCTCACTGCCTTCAGGCATTTTGCCTCCCTGATTATTGTTTCACCTGCAATTTTTTTATCTCTGATATTGCCTTGAGCCGGGCCGTCTCAACAATTGAGCCGGGCTTTTCCTTAACGGCCTGAAGAAGATTAAGGGCATCGTTTGTCCCCGCCTTGCCGAGGCCGAAGGCTGCGCATGCCCTTAGTTCGTCCTGACTTGTACGTTTAAACAACCATGATCTTTTTGTAAGGATGCCTTTTAAAAATGGAAATATTTCATTGGCGCCAAGTTTTCCAATGGCCTCAAAAAATTCTTTTTTCTCGGTAAAGTCTGCCTTTTTAAAGGCCTCCTGATTGATGTAATTTATTAACGGCTCAACAGCCTTTTTGTGATTGAGGGATGCGAGGCTCCTTACTGCATGTATGCGCACCTGACTATCCTTATCATTAAGTGCGGTAAGGATTAAATCCTTTGCGGTTTCCCCGCTGATTGAGGCCAGGGATCTTATGCCCTCTATCCTCACACGGGGCTCATCATATTTAAGCGCCCGCTTAAGATGTTCAATGCTTTTTGTATTATTGACCCTGCCGAGGACATAGGCAATGTTCCTTACAATATACCATCTCTTATCGCTGATCTTTCTTCCTATCAGGTCAATATCATCCTTAACCAGCCCTGTTATAACATCACATACAATCCTGCGGATATTGCGATTGTCTATCTCAAGGAGCTCTAACATGGGGATTGCTGAATTTTTATTAAGAAGGCTGAGGTAGGATGTAAGGGCATTTATATCAATTGCCTGGTTCTTGTTCAGCATATCACCCAATTCCCTTATCCTTACTGCATCGCCCGCCCTGTCAATAGCGCGGATTACCCTGTTAAGCTCCTCATCAGAAAACTTTTCTCTTGCCCCTGATATCTCGTGCAGGTTCTTAAGCAGCCTTCCTGCCCTTACAAGGTCGGCTCTGGAGATTAAGAGGTCAATGGCCTTTTCTAATGTGTCAACGACCTCTGAAAAGGCATTAAAATCCCTTTCCATATATAATATCTCATAAAGTATATCAATTATTTTAAATGTAAAGGCAGGATTCTCCTCTGCCTCCTTTTCCCTTTTTAACTGTTCTATTTCATCCTCTGTAAGTGTATACACGCTGTATACAGGCAGCTCTGGCGCTGGCTGCTGCTTTGGCTTTTCCTCTGTTACCGGCATCCCGCTTTCAGCCTCCAAATGATGCTTTTTAGAGGCATCCATCGCTGGCTCCTTAACAAATTCAGAAAGTGGCGCCCGCTTTGCCAAATCCTCTGCTGCGCTGCCCTCTCCCTCAGCAGCGGCCTCCTCAATAACAAAATAGGTTATGTGCTGCAGATTCTTCTCCCAGAGGAGCGTAACCATATCGTCATCAGTTTTTTCAGGGTCAAGATTTGCGTTTAATGCGTCCAAGAATGATAGCAGTTCGCTATTGTCTAATCCCTCATGAAAGGTGATCTCCCTTATGCCGTCTGCATAAAGCTTTAAGGCGATATTCTCAAGCCTGTCAGGGTTATCATAGACCTCCGCGCCATTATAGATGAGCTTGGACTGGGCCAATCTTAATTTGAGGTTCCCGTATTCTGTTATATACGAATCGTATTTTTCCTTTAATAACTCGTTAATGAATTTTTGGTAGATTGGATTGTTTGAAGGATATATCTTGGAGATCTTTATTGCCTTAGTCAGGGCATCCACGATCTCTTTTACCTTTTGAAGCTCTTCCGGCGGCACCTTGGTTTCATGGGCAGCAGCGCCGCCTTTCCCGTCGGATTCGGATATTGAGTGTTGAAGGTTCTCAGCCATACATTATTTTACCTTGCTGTTTATGATTTGTCAAACAAACCTGGACTTGACATACCAATGTCAAGCCCCCGCATCACTGCCTTTCCCTCTCCCACAGGGCATCAAATTTTTTTTTATAGGCCTCGGATGCCTTTTTGTTTTTTATGAGGACGAGGTTTTCATCATTCCTTGTGTCAGCAGAGGCGGTCCAGTTGAATGAGCCTGTTGCAACTATTTCCTCATCAATAATAGCAAACTTGTTGTGCATCAGGCCATCATGATCATGGAGCTTTACAGGGATGCCTTTTTTCCTTAAAAACCCTGCCTTTGAATATTTCTCGTTTCTTTGGTCGTTATTTAAATACACCCTTACCTCCACCCCTCGTTTCGCAGCATCCACAAGGGCAGTTGAGCTATCTCTGCTTGTAAAGGAATACATTGCTACACTTATATTCTTTTTGGAATTTGCAATCAAAGATACGAGCGCATCCTCGCACCTGTCCTCAGGACAGAAATATATCTGCAGGCTGTCACCCTTTATATCTTCTATATTTGCGCCGGAAGGAGGTTCATTAAAGAGACGGCGAAACTGTATTGCGCCATCTTTTGTATAGGTTGTTATCAGCAGGATAAGCAGTGTAATAAGAGAGGCGATCAATGCCCACTCCCGCTTTTTAATCATCCGCACCCCCAACCTTCAGGCTCTCCTTGTACGCCTCTTTTTTTGATATGCCAAGCCTTATTGCAGCTATCCTTGCCGCCTCAGACCTGCTCACACCCTCTTCATTTATGATCCTCTGTATTGCCTCCTTAATGCCCTCTATCTTCTGCTCCGCCTCTCTTTTTGCACCCTCTAATATTATCGTAACCTCGCCCCGTATTTTTTTATCTTCAAAGGCCTTAATAATTTCTTCAACTGTGCCTCTAACTATCTCCTCATGGATTTTTGTAAGCTCCCTTGCCGCAGCCATCCTCCTGTTGCCGAGGATGTCATGGATGTCCTTTAATGTTTTAATAAACCTGTGCGGCGCCTCATAAAGAATAATTGTCCTTTCTTCTTTTTCAAGTTTTTTAAGATGCTCAATCCTCGCATTTCTTTTTTGCGGGAGAAAACCCTCGAATAGAAACCTGTCTGTCGGAAGGCCGGAAACAGAGAGGCCGGCAATCACAGCAGAAACGCCCGGCACAGGGACGACCTTAATATTTTCCTCTATCGCCCTTTTTATTAAGTAGTAGCCAGGGTCAGATACGCCCGGCGTCCCTGCATCACAGACAAGCGCCGCATCCTTCCCTTCTTTTAATTTTGAGATGAGCGCCTCTGCCTTCTCTTCTTTATTGTGATCATGGTAGCTTGTCTGGTGCGTCTCAATCTGATAATGGTTCAGCAATTTTTGCGTGTGTCTTGTGTCCTCTGCTGCGATGATGGAAACCTCTTTTAAAACCCTTATCGCCCTCTGGGTTATATCCTCAAGATTGCCTATTGGCGTGCTGACTATGTATAGCATCCCCTTTCCCATTTTCAGCTCAGATTTGGCGTCCTCAGTGTGCCGCGAATATTGATATTATAAAACCCCTCCCCGTCCTTTGCCTTTCCCATAGAGAAGAAGATTTTATTTTCCTCTTCAAATCTGACGGATGGTTTTATCCGAACTATGATATTCATTGGGCTGCTGCTTATCTCCCTTGCAAGGATAATATCGCCTGTAACCTGAATATTCAGCTCCCTTCCCTCTAAGGACAGCCTCTTTATATTCAGCCTCCCGTCATTAATCCTTAGCTCTGATTGGACAGCATCAAAGAAGGTATCCGGGAGTTTAAGGCCGAGGATCTTCAGATTTTTTACAGAAAGGTTTGCAATATTAAACCGCGCCTCCCCATTGATCTTTTCAAGGTTGAGGCTGCTGCCTGAAAAAATATCAGCGCCTGATGCCGCATCCAGCCTCCCGCTCATTATGCCTGCTGCATCAACATCATAGAGCCCCTTTAATGCTGTATAGGCGCCTAAATCTATCCCTTTTATGTCACCCTGAATTTTTCTGTCTGTGATATTTACTATTGCCTCTCCATTGTATGCCCGGATGTCGCCTTTTACAGCAATCCCCCTTCTGATCAGCCTGAAAAGGCTGAATCGCAGGCCTATATCACCCTTGAATAACGGAGCGCCTTTTGGATTATCCCTGTGAAAAACCTCCACATCCTTTAGCCATATTCCGTTAAATAAGAGCGGCGTAAGTTTGTTGATGCTTACCTTGAGGGCGGATTTAGACTCTGCCTCGTATATCAGCCTCTCCTTCAGCTTGTCGTATGGAAAGAGAAGATAGAGAAACAGAAAAAAGAGAATTGCAAAATAAAGGAGATAAAGCAGAATACGGGTCAGATTAGATCTGTTTTTAACTGTATTCCATGCTTGAGATAACAACTGTGGAATCAAGTTTTTTAGGGTTATCATATCGTGTTTTAATGTTGAGCTTTTTTATCCTCATCGGGTGCGTTGAGCCTTCTGCCATAGTAAGGTAATTAACAAGCTCGTAGAGCGTAATATTTTCTATCCTTATCTCAATGGTGGTTTCTCTATACCCCTCTGGCGCAGCGGATGATATCTGGGGCTTCATGGAGCTTATACTCTTTCTGATATTTGACCTTAAGGCAATATTCTCAAGCTCAGAAAGGGCCGAGCCGCTCTTTGCCCTTGCCTTTGCATCAACCTCCTTCATCTTCTCCCTGAGCAGGAGATACTCCTCCTTCATGGCCTTTATCTCTGACAGCTCCTTCTCCTTTTTGCCGATCATTGCCTCATGCCTGCTTATCCTTTCCAAAAAGGGTGAGAGTAAAAATTCGTAAGACAGAAGGAGCGCAGCAATTATCCCGCCTATTATTAAAATCCTTTTTTCCTTTTTTTCTATCTTCATATCAGATGTCTCTTCAGACAGGCGGGACGCCTGTCCTACTGGCCATAAACAAGGGGTTGCAACCCCTTGTTGCTTGCTTTACCACAGTAGTAGGACAGCCGTCTCGGCTGTCCGTTTCATATTGCCTCATGCAGCGTTATATTAATTCTGAATTTCACCTTATTCTGCTCTGCCCCGATCTTTGCATCGCTGATTGCAACCTCTTTAAACATGCTGGACTTTAAAAGCGCCTCCTTAATCTTGTCTGCTGCCTCAAAAGAGGTCGTCTCTCCAAAGAGCCTTATCTTATCACCTTCAAGATTAAATTCAAAGAGCAAAACCCTGTGCTCTGCCGGCATCCTCTCAGTCACCTCTTTAAAGAGGTCAAGGGCAGTGACATCGCCCTTTACCCTGCCGCCGAGCAGCCTTAGCTTCTTCTTTGTCTCTGCCACAGCGGCCTTCATCTGCTGCCCCTCATTTACAATATTCTTTGCGTCAGGAAATGCCTCTTTAAAGGCCTTTCTTATCTCCTTTGCAACCCCCTGATACCTGCTCTCTATTGTATAGTATTTCACAGAAAAATTTAATATAAGGAGAAAAACAGCTATCCCTGCAAGCAGGCTTGTATATCTTATCCTCTTTTTTAATTCCGCGTCCTTCCTTTTATACGCAAGCTCGCCCTTTCTCAGATTTATCTTAAATCCCTTCCCGTCTGCCTCCCTTAATGCAAGGCCGAGGGCCTTTGCATATTCACCATTACCCTCTATTTTGATATCTGCGCCCTTAGAAAGGTCTATCCTTGCAGGCTCTATGCTGCAAAGCGCAAAGAGCTCCTTTTTAAGAATGGCATCCCTTTCTCCCTGCCCGTCGGGCAGACGGGTGCTGCCGCATATATAAATATTTTTTATCTCTTCCCTGTTGATTGCCTGATATATGTAAAGCGTATTACATGCCTCCCTCTCCCACCCCTCGCTTAAAGGGATATTTCTAAAAAATCTTATATCCCTTCCATGAAAGACAGCAAGGTCTGCATCCGCTGAGCCGATATGAATAACTGTGTATGTATCTTTTTGGTCAAGATAGCAGGCGGCAATGGCAGATATGGCAGAGGGTGTAATATCAATTGCCTTTGGATCAATACCATTTTCAATGAGTGTATTCAGGTGCCCGCTTACCTTCTCCTTTTTTACTGCCACAAGGGCAATGGCTGTATCCTTTTCTGTCTTCTCAATAGCCTGATAATCTATCACAAGCTCATCTGGCGAAAAGGGCAGGAGCTCCTCTGCCTCAAAGGATATGGCCTTTTCCATCTTTTTAATATCTGTAATGGGAAGCCTTATCCACCTGAATGAGATATCCCTGCCACTAAGATTCCCATTCTGCACAGGCACAGAAAAAAAACCTGCAACAGAGAATGTCCTCATCCCCTTCTGAAGCTCCACAACCCTGACAGCATCCTTATCTATATCAATTCCTGCGATCTTCACTGACTCCTCCAGTAAAGCCTTGTAATCTCCGCCCCGCTCTTCCTCCATAAAACAGTCTCTATGGTGCTATCCACTTCATTCACTGTCCCTGTGGAGATGACAGAGTAGTGGTTGCTTTCAAATTTAATATCGCTTTGTATAACAGCATCACTGATGTCAACAACATTATTCTTTAAATCCGCCGCATCCTTAAAGCGATTCTTCTGCCTGTATTCAATTATCTTCTGGATAGTATATTCTGATATATTGAGGGATTGCAATACAATCTTATCTGCTGTATTTATATTGATCTTCCCCGTCCCATCCCCATATACTGTGAGATGATTTTCTATCTTATCATAAACCTCATCTGTCATGCCTCTTGCAAGCCTCAGCTCTGAGACAAGGCTGTAAGACTCCCTTTCAAATATGCCATCAAGTAGATATGCGCCTATCCCCTTTATTTCAAACAGCCTATCAAGCCTCGCCCTTGCAGTTTTGTTTGTTGGTTTGACATCTTTAATATTTATCTTTGCAGATTCATCAAAGGCCTTTAAAGAAACTATGCCGTCGCCGACAGTAACAGGTGGAAGCATCTGATCAATGTCATCCGCCTTGCTCTTTGAGGCATTATCCTTTAGCATCCCTCCTATAAAATTCACGCCTGACTTTGCAAGGTAGTATGCCTTCTGCTTATCGCGGAAATTCCCGGCAGCAGAGAGATTCACCCTTGCAGAGTATGCAAACTCTACAATAAGGGCTGTAAGGAGCGTAACCACAAGGAGGGTGATTATTAAAGCAACGCCCTTCTCGTCGCTTCGCTTCATTGTAAAATGAAAATTGGAAATTTCAAATTTCAAATTTATTTTCCCTTCTTTGCTGTAATAATTGACTTAGCTATTATATTGTTTAACTGTTTTGTGAAGTTCCTGCGCTTAATAATTGATTGGCTATATGCCTCCCCGCTGCTGTTTTCCCAAGTTTTATTGAAAGCTTTACAATTTCAACACCATAATCTAATAACCTTTCTGAAATTTGGTTGGCTTTTTCTTCCATTTTAAAATTTCCAATTTCCAATCTTCAATTTACAATTTAAATTACCTGTTCCCCATCGGCACATCAATAATTGTCTTAAATATCCTCTTTTTCTTATCAGCATCAAGGAGTACTATCTCAACCTCCACTGCCCTTGGAAGCCCCGTCGTGGGGCTCCTTGAGTCCCATGTGTCCTTCCACTTTGAGTTTGCGCTGTCAAAATAGCTGAACCTAAGTCCTGCTATCTCGTCAGTAAGCTCATAAACAGGCTCAATCCCTATTGTCTTTTTCTCTCTCCTGAAAAGAGAGAGCCTTTTCTCCTGTCTTTGATAATCGTAATCCTCTTTCAGATAGTAGCCTATCTCGTGTAAATCTGTTTCCTTTGCATCCTTTACCATCCTCAGATTAGAAAGGGATGTCAGGCTTAAGGAGTCCTGCGGCAGTTCCTTGTCCCTCTTTGAATCGCCAACAAATATTACATCCTTGCCTGTGAGATATGCGCTGTTTATGTCATCCATTAGTTTTAAAAATATTACCCTTGCTGTGCTGTTGATATCATCCACTGCCTCTGCCCGTCTTATTCCGTCT